>DAHZZC010000349.1 GCA_027435495.1 Planctomycetales bacterium | reverse complement strand
AGAGGCGAGTCCTCCGCTTCACATCGAAATCATCTCGTCCGGGACAAGGCCCCCGCTGCTCAGAACATCGGTTGGGCCGGCCGAGTTGGCCGTGACCCAGGAGGGTATTCCGTTGAACGATCGTCGGCGAATGGCGGCCCTGGGGGTCGGAGTGATGGCGCTGATGCAGGCCGCGACGGCCGGCTGCGGTGGCGAGGAGAAGAATGCGGCCCAGGCGCCGGTCACTCCTGAGATGGAGAAGCAGGCCGAGGCGTCCTCGAATTTTCTGATGGAACAGATGCAGAAGAAGGAAGCCAAGAAGTAAGCAAGAGAGCCCCGGCTCCCCTGGCCTTCCAGGTCAGGATGGCCGGGCTCAGGCGATCCGGTTGCTTCTGCGAAATGCGGACGGGGTCTGACCCGTTTCGCGCAGGAAGACCTGGTTGAGGTACGAGGCCGAGGTAAGCCCGGCCGCCCGGGCTACCTGGGCGGTCTCCCAGTTGGTCTCGATCAGGAGCTTCTTGGCCCGTTCGAGCCGGGCCCGCCGGACCTCGGCGCCGGGGGAATGGCCGAGAACCCGCTGGAATTGCCGCTCGAGCCATCGACGGGAGACGGCAACCGCCTCGGCGACGTCGTCCACGGTAATCGGCTCACCGGCGTGCTCGCCGATGAACCGGACCGCCTGGTGGACCTCGGCCGCGGCCTGGTCCTGACGGCCCGTCGACTCGCGCACGTTGATCCGCCCCGACGGCGGGATCAGAACCGGCCCAGCCGGCACCGGCTCGCCGGCGATCAGTCGGGCCAGCAGCGCGGCGGCCTCGTAGCCGATTCGGAAGGCCGGGATCTCGATCGTCGAGATGCTCGGCCGCGAGAGCTCGCACTTCACCCGATCCTCGTCGGCGCCGAGGACGGCGACCTCGCCAGGGACGTCCACCCCGGCGCCGTGGCAGGCCTCCACAACGCGGCAGGCGACGTCGGGGTTCCAGGCGAGGATTCCGACCGGCCGGTCGAGCTGGCGGACCCAACGGACCAGGTCGCGCTTGCGGGCCTGCCAGGAAACCGCCGGGGCCAGCCGGCTGAAGCCGTGATAGGTGTCGCACGGGCACCCCTCGGCGGCGGCGAGGCGGGCGAAGGCCTCGCCGCGGTCTTCCTGCGCCCGGCTGACCAGCAGCCCGCAATAGGCGAATCGCCGGAGCCCGGCGCCCAGAAGGTGCTTCAGCGCCAGACGGCTGAGGGCCTCGTCGTCGACCTTCACCCGAGGCAGGGCGCGGCCCGGCGTCCGGACGGATCCGACGCTCACGGCAGGGACTCGCAGCGCGGCGATCCGTCGGGCCATTGGCAGGCTCGTCACCCGGGCGATGACCCCATCCCAGGCATAGGTTCGCGTGAAGAACAGAGAATCTTCCGACCCCTCGGGCGCGGTGTAGACGTGCCAGGGCCCGTGCTCATGCGAGTAGGTCAGGATTCCTCGCATCAGACTCTCTCGCCAGCCCATGGACGTGCCCGCGAGGACGGCCACTCGCACCTCTCGGCCTCGCTTCATGGTCGCCTCCCCCCTGGCCGGCCCCACCCAGATCTGTCGCAAAAACAAAATTTACCCCTTGGATTGACGCAAATCCAGTGTTGATTCCGCGACTGGCGGATCCCTTTAATGGTGTGAGGTCCATTCACGTTTGTTAACAGGGTCGTCTCAACGCATTTCACACGGGTCGTCGCCGGCGGTGTCCGGGTCGCGCCGAGTTCTCGGTGCGCGCCTGGGGTCCCGCATTTGTCCACGACAAGGAGAGCTACCATGTCTCAATCGCGCCGTCGCGCCGGTTTCACGTTGATCGAGCTGCTGGTCGTCATCGCGATCATCGCGGTGCTGATTGCCCTGCTGTTGCCGGCCGTGCAGGCCGCCCGCGAGGCCGCCCGCCGGGCCCAGTGCACGAACAATCTCAAGCAGATCGGGCTGGCACTGCACAACTATCATTCAGGCTTCGACACATTTCCGCCGGGTTCGTCGTTGAACATGAGCGATCCGACGGGCGCGAAGACGGGCGGTTACCCGTGGTTGAACTGGAACGACTGGAGCTGCCAGGCGCTGATGCTCGGCTTCGTCGAGCAGAGCGCGCTGTATAACGCGGCGAATTTCAACTGGGCCGTCTGGCACGCGGGGCGTACGCCGATCGGCTACTACTCGAACCTGACGGTCTTCAATACCAAGGTGAATGCCTTCCTTTGCCCCTCCGACGGCGATGCGGGGAACCCCAACACCAACAGCTATTTCGCCTGCATCGGGCCGAACACGCAGTCGAACAACGTCAGCAGTGTGAACAAGTTTGGCCAGGTGAGCGGCCAGGGAACGCCCGGCATTTTCTCGTATACGTTCAGTCGGGGGATTCGCGACATCACCGACGGCGCCTCGAACACGATTGCCTTCGCCGAGGCGCTGGTGAGCCCGTCTGGTGGTAAGGTGATTCGGAAGACCGGGATGGACGGGGTCTCGGCTCCTGCGGGCTCCGAGGAGTACAACGTGCAGGCCAACCCGACCTCCGTGTTTGCGCTGATCAGCGTCTGTGACCAGGCCTGGAACGGGCAGATCAAGGGGGCGACGTTTCCGAATGCGATCGGGACGCGATGGTCGATGGGTGTCAACGGTTGGACGATGTTCAACACGATCCTGACGCCGAACCAGAAGCCCTGGAGCGCCTGCCGGGTCGGCTGCGCGGGGTGCGGAATCGATAATACGCACATCATGAGCGCGACGAGTTATCATCCAGGTGGTGTGAATTCCTGCATGGCCGATGGTCATGTGGTGTTCATGAAGAACTCGATCGCGCAACAGATCTGGTGGGCCCTGGGCACCCGTGCGGGCGGGGAGGTCATCAGTGCCGACGCGTACTGATCGGGTCGGCGAGGGAGCAGCGGGACCGCATCGGCGTGCCGGGGTGGTCTCCGGCGCGCTGGCGGCCGGGCTGGCCCTCGCGGCCTGGTCGGGGTGCGGACCGGCTGAGGGGCCGGAGGACGTCTATGATCGGGCGCTGGCGGCGGTCGAGTCGGGCCGGTTCAACGCCGCCGGAGCCGCTCTGGAGCGGCTGGGTCGGCTGCGCTCGCCGACGCCGCTCGACTGGGGCCTCCGCGCCCGCGTGGCGATCGCCCGGGGGCAGGTCGACGAGGCCCTCGGAGCGCTCGAGCACATGCCCGAGCATCACCCGCTCTCGTCCTGGGCGCATCTTCGAGCCGGTCAGCTTGAGCTGAGGCGTCGGCGATTCCGGCCGGCTGAGGCGCAATTCCGTCTGGCCCTCGATCGCGACCCGGGGCTCGTCGAGGCCCGCCGCGAGCGAATTTACATCCTGGGGGTTCAGCTCCGGCGCGGCGAGCTGGCTCGCGAATTCGAGGCCCTCTCCCGGCAAGGCACTCTAACCGCGAGGGAGGTCTGGGTCTGGGGGATGGTCGCGGACCTGGCCTGGTGGACGCCCGGAGAGCACGGTCCGATTCTGAGGGAGGCTCTGGGGAACGATCCCGACGATCGATGGTCGCGCCTGGCCCTGGCGGAGAGCGAGCGGCGGGTCGGGCATTTTGACGAGGCTCAAAAGCTACTCGCCGCGATGCCTGACGACGATCCCGACGCCCGAGCGGCGCGGGCGGGGCTGGCCCTGGAGCGTGGACGAGTCGATGAGGCTGCCTCCCTGCTGGCCGAAGGACCGGAGGGCCATGCCGGGCTGGAGGCGTTGCGGGGTCGGCTGGCTCTCGCTCGCGGCGACGGTGCGTCGGCGGTCCGACATCTCCGGGCGGCGCTGGCGGCGGAGCCAGGCCGTCGTAAGCTGCTCACCGACCTTGGACGCGCCTGCACGCTCTCCGGGCATGCGGAGGAGG
>DAHZZC010000348.1 GCA_027435495.1 Planctomycetales bacterium | reverse complement strand
GAAGTTGACCTCCTCAAGTTTCTGAGCGGCCGACTGGATATGTCGGTTCATCGCGGCGGCGGCGGCCTCGGCGTCGGCGCCGCGGAGAGCCGAGACAATCGCCAGGTGCTCCGGCACATCGTTGGATCGGGAGTAATTGGTCCAGGCGTCGCGCCGATGCGAGAGGTCGCGGAGCGTCCGGAACAGCAGCAAGTATCGATCGATCTCGGCGGCCAGGCGGCGAATCCCGCAGTTCCTCGCGATCGATCCATGAAGCCGGGTGTCAATCTCGCGGGCCCGGGCATCCCATTCCTGGTCGGCGGGCCTTGCCCCGAGCTCGGTCAACTCTGACTCCAGATCGCATAACTCTTTCTCGGGGATACGACCGCAAGCTCGACGCGTTGCCTCGACCTCGAGCAGGCGGCGGACCTCGCTGATCTCCCGGATCTCCTCCGGGCCGAACGGCTGGACAATCGCTCCCCGATTCGGGAGCAGGACGACCAGTCCCAGGCTCGCCAGCTCGAGCAGCGCCTCGCGCACCGGGGTCGGGCTCGCCTGGTAGGCCGAGGCAAGGTCCTGGACCACGAGACGTTGACCCGAACGGAACCGACCCTGGAAAATCGCGGTCATGAGCCGAGCCGCCACTTGCTGACGCAGGTTGCCCCGCGACACCGGCTCCTTCGGCCATTCCGACTCGTGAGGTTCGGCGCTCATGGATGGGCTTTCCCGCGGTTCCTGCGTCCGTCTCGCCACAGACGCCTTCACTCACCGGGCCAGAGCAATTAGCCTATAAGGGATCGTCCCGCGGAGCAAGACTTTCTATAAAAAATCAAGACCTGTACGGGGCTCGTCGTCTCACCAGCGGAATTAGGTCGAAAACCTAACCAAGAAAGGGTCGGATTGCCGCAGCCTCGACGGGCTGGATGATCCCCTTCTCGGTAATGATGCCATCGATCAGGTTGGCGGGTGTGACGTCGAACGCCGGGTTATAGACGTCGATACCTTCGGGGGCTGTCGGTCGGCCGAAGCCGTGCGTGATTTCACGTGGGTCGCGTTGCTCGATGGGGATTGCGGAGCCGTCGGAGAGCGTGAGGTCAAAGGTGCTGGATGGGGCCGCGACATAGAACGGGATGCCGTGCGCCCGGGCCAGGAGCGCGACGGAGTAGGTGCCGATCTTGTTGGCGACGTCGCCGTTGGCGGCGATCCGGTCGGCTCCGACGACGACCAGTTGAATTTTCCCCTCGCGCATGACCTGGGCGGCCATGCTGTCGCAGATCAGGGTGACGGGAATGCCGCGGCGGGCGAGTTCCCAGGCGGTGAGCCGGGCGCCCTGAAGGAGCGGCCGGGTTTCGTCGGCGAACACGCGGAACGGAGTCCCGCGCTCGTGGGCGGCGAAGACCACGGCCAGTGCGGTTCCGTAGTCGACGGTCGCCAGGCCGCCGGCGTTGCAGTGGGTCAAGACGCCGTGGCCGGGCCCAACGAGGCCGGCGCCGTGTCGACCGATCGCCCGGCACATGGCGCGGTCCTCGGCCTCGATCCGACGCGCCTCCTCCAGGAGCCGGTCGAGGAGGTCCTTCTCGTCGATCTCAGGCCCGGCCGAAGATGCAGCGGCCTCCATCCGGTCGAGGGCCCAGAAGAGGTTGACCGCCGTCGGCCGGCTGGTTCGGAGCGCCGCCGCGGCCCGGGCCAGAGCGTCACGGACCGGGCCGCCCGATCGGGCGCCGATCACGGCACCGTAGGCCGCCGCAACGCCAATCGCCGGGGCGCCTCGGACCTGGAGCGACCGAATCGCCTCCCAGACCGTCGGAACGTCCCGGCATTCGATCTCAATCGACTCGCCCGGAAGCCGGGTCTGGTCGATCAGGCGCAGAACCCCGGTCGCGGCGTCTCCCACCCATCTCAGCGTCGAGATTTCTTCGGAGACCATCGCTGTCCCACTCCCGGGATTCTATCACAGAGATACCAAAACAGAGACTTCGGCTAAGGTCCGTTGGTTCCACGAATCCTCAGAGATTTCTCTGCGTCTCCGCGATTTCTTTGATTCAATCCTCCATATCCTCCTCGTCGCCTTCCTCGGCCTCCTCGGGATCGATCCAGGTGTAGAACTCCGAGAAGACATCCCAGATGTTCCGCATCGCACCCTTGAGATCGCTGGGCTTGAGCGGCCCGTGCTCGCCGGAGTAGCCAGCAACCTCGGTGGCAAGGCGTAGCAGGTCGAGGTTCTGGCGTCGCATTTCGAGGAAGATCTGGCTCTGAGTATCGAGTTCCAGGGCTTCCTCGAGCGCCTCCTCGGCGAGAACATCATCGTGATCGTGATCGTGATCGTGATCATGGTCGTGGTCGTGGCTGTGGCCGTTGGGCTCG
>DAHZZC010000347.1 GCA_027435495.1 Planctomycetales bacterium | reverse complement strand
CCGATCTGCTTTATCAGGTCGAGAGCGCCGGCTGGAGCCGGCTCTACAGGACAGAACCCTGGTCGAAGTCGAAAGTGTCGCGCCGATGACGGGCGGGAGCCGGTTTCTGCAACAGGGAGACGGTTTTGGTCTTCCAATTGTGTGGTCGAGGCCCGGAGCTTCTCCTGGCCCCCTGAAGGATGCCGGGGCCCTCATCGCCAGTCGCTGAGGGCCGTCTCGATGGTTGGGCGGTCCAGGTGGGGGAGGATCTCTGTCAGGCGAGTCGTGTCGAGCGAGGCATCGGTCGGGCGCGGTTCGGGGAGGGTCACGTCAGACTGCGAGGCCGAACGGACGAGGTCGAGGTCAAGACCGAGCGTGGCGGCGGTGCGCTGCATCAGATCGAAACGGCTGAGCCGATCCCGTCCAGCAACATGCACAATCCCGACCGCCTCCGATTCAACCAGGCGGACGAGGGCTTCGGCAGCGGTTTGGTAGTCGAGCGGGGTCCGGTACTCGTCACAGAAGAACCCGCGCGGCTCGCCTCGGCGGAGGGCCTGCACCGCCTGGCCGAAGAAGTCGGGACGGCCGGAGCTGTTTGGGCCGAAGAGAAGCGAGAGGCGCGCCACCAGTCCCCGATCGATCGCCCGGACGTGGACCTCGGCGTCGAGCTTGGTCTGGCCGTAAGCCAGGACCGGCCTCGCTTCGTCGTCCTCGCGCCACCACGACCGAGACCCGTCGAAGACCATGTCGGTCGAGGTGAAGACCAGCCGACGGCCGCGAGCGCCGGCCCATTCGGCGAGGATCCGGGTCGACTCAACATTGACCGCCCGGCCTCGCGAGGGATCGCGAAAGACCGCGTCGGCCGAGCTGAGTGCGCCCGCGTGGACGATCGCGTCAGGATCGTCCTCGGCGATCGCCCCGGTGATCGCGCGGGGATCGGCCAGGTTGATCGGTCGGATCGAAATCGGACTCCGGGCGACGGCCGTTGATCCGCTCCAGGCGATGACCTCATGGCGACCCTGCTCGATCAGTCGATCCCGCAGAGCCGACCCGAGACGCCCGCCTGCTCCTGTCACGAGAATCCGCATCCCCGGCAGCTCCCGCCCTGTGTCCCGAGATTTCCCGGACCGGGCCGTCAATCGCCCGGTGATCCCTGCCGATCTTAATGTCGAAGACCGGGAATTGCGAACGGATCCCCCCGGGGTGCCAGGTCACGCCGACCACGAAAGAAGCGCCGACATGAATATTCGAGAGGTGCCATTAGACGATCTCGTGCTCGATCCGAACCTGAACCTGCGCGATCGGCTGGACGATTTCACGGTCGAGCGTTACGCCGACTCCTGGGAGCGGCTGCCGCCGATCACGGTCTTCGAGGTTGATGGCCGACTTTTGATCGCTGACGGGTTCCATCGTCACGCCTCGGCCGTGATGATGAGCAAGCGGACCATCCCGGCTGAGATCCGGTCCGGCACCTTCACCGAGGCTCTCGACTTCGTTGCCAGTGTGAACCTGTTCCACGGCCTTCCGCTCACCCGGGCGGAGCGTCGGAGAGCTGTCGAAATCAAACTGAAGCTGCACCCCGACTGGTCGGACCGCCGGATGGCCCAGGAGCTGGCCGTCAGCCGCGACCTGGTCTTGAAGATCCGCAAGCAACTGATCGAGTCACACCAGATCCCCAACCTACCGGGTCGGGTTGGCGCGGACGGCAAGCTCTACTCGACGGCCGGACTGCCGAAGGACGAATTCGAGCGGCTACCCCGGGACAACCACGAGGCTGGTGCCGGAGAGGTGGCGTCAGAACGCGACCGTGATCGAGATCGGCGGACGATGGGCTCGACCGCTGCGCCGCCCTGGGAAGACGCGCCGGCCTCGGCTGATGCGGACCGCCGGAACGGCGCGGGCGTCTCCGAGGCGCCCCCGTTTGCCCGGGAGGCCCGCAACGCCACCGATGCGATCGCGATCGAGCCTGAAGGCTCGACCATTGAGGAGATGCTGCAACTGATGGCCCGCCAGGTCAACGAGGTACTCACCTGGACCCGCGCCGATGGCTTTACCGAGGCTTATCGGGCCGCTAGCGGGAGCATCCGCGGGCTCTTCCAGACCGCCGTCTTCAACCTCGCCGCCCGCGCCAGCGAACTGCGAAAGGCGTAAGACCGAGGGACTACCAGGATTTCGGGTGAGCGGAGAGCGGTCGACCCGCTTCAGACCAGGACGGCCACTCTCCTCCAGGCCCCGGATGTGTCAGTCGATCGATCTGGCCGCATCGATCAACGCTTTTGTCGAGTGACGGTCGCGGTATCCTTCCAGGAACAGCTTGGCACGGATCACACCCTTCCGGTCCAAAAGGAAGGTTCCCGGATCGGGCACGCCCGCAATCCGCCCGCGAGCGGCGTCGTTGCGGACATGGTAAGCATCAATCGTCCGGCTTTCGGGATCGGAGAGGAGTGGAAAGGTGATCTTCATCTTCCCGGCGAATCGCCCGAGAACGACCGGCTCGTCATAGCTGATACCGATCACCTGAATCCCGGCGTCCTCGATCGACTTCAGATCGCCTTGCAGTTGAACCAACTGCCTGCGGCAGAACGGTCACCAATCGGCCGACCGGTAGAAGACCAGGGCGACCTTTCCTTTCCCGAGGAACTCGTCGAGCGAGCGTGCCCGGCCCGCCTGATCCTTCAACGTGAACCTCGGCGCCAGAGTGCCCCACCGGCAGGCCCGGCTCCGGCCCAGCCGCGGGCTTCCCCCGCTCCTGCGCCCGGATATCCAATCCGGTCGGGAGCGTGAAGACCAGCGCAATCGCCAACAACCGCTTCGACAATGACATGGTATCTCCTTCAGCGAATCGGCCAACGATCGTCATCCTCGGCCCACCCGAGACGCATCACGGGCCCGTGCCCATCTCGATTCTGGTACATCGTTCCGGGATGATTCGCTCTCCGCGTAGACTTCTCGACGGTCGTATCGACTCATATAATGTCATCAAACGATTCGGTGCGATGCCATTGCACCGGGCTCGTCTGGTGCCGCCAGAACGATGAGACCAGATTGCCAGCCAGCCCGACTGACCCGGGCCATCCGCCCACCCTGGAAATTCTCGGACAGTTGTGGTACGGTAGGCCCGGTTTGAGGGACAGGTGCAAGGGAGTCGGGGAGTCCGGAAGATGAGCGTCACCGGGTTGTTCGGGGCCTTGGTGCTGGTCGGCCTGATTGGAGGAGGCGAGCCGGCGAGGCGGGCGGCCGACTTCCGACTTCAGGACCATCGAGGGGCCTGGCACACGCTCGACGAGGCCCACGATCGGAGGGTGGTGGTCCTGGCGTTCCTCGGGACCGAATGTCCTCTGGCCGAGGCTTACGCCCCGAGGCTCGCCGAGATCGCCCGCGAATACGAGTCGCGAGGCGTCGGATTCTTCGGCGTCGACGCCAATCAACAGGATGGACCCGTCGCGATCGGCCGGTTCACCGAGCGTCACGGGCTGCCATTTCCGGTCGTGAAGGACCTCGGCAACGAACTGGCCGACCGCCTTGGGGCCGAGCGAACGCCCGAGGTCTTCGTGCTGGACGGGTCGCGGGCCGTCGCCTATCGGGGCCGAATCGACAACCAGTATGCCATAGGCGTTCATCGCCCCGAGGCGGGCCGTCGCGACCTGGCCGACGCGATTGAAGCGGTTCTCGCGGGGAGGCCGGTCACGACGCCGAGAACCAGGGCGGTCGGCTGCCGGATCGGGCGGGTCATGAAACCGTCAGGGCAGGGAGGCGTGACGTACGCGAAGGAGGTCTCTCGCATCCTCCAGGCTCATTGTGTCTCCTGCCACCGACCGGGTGAGATCGGACCATTTTCCCTGACCGATTACCGAGCGGCCTCCGGCTGGTCGAGCATGATCGCCGAGGTGGTTGACGAGGGGCGGATGCCTCCCTGGCTCGCCTCGCCCGAACACGGCAAGTTTGCGAATGACGCGCGGCTCTCGGACGCGGAGAAGAAGACCATTCGCGACTGGGTCGCGGCGGGCGCACCCGAGGGGAAGCCGGCCGATCTGCCTCCGCCGCCCCGATTCGTCAAGGGATGGCAAATCCCTCAGCCTGACCTGATCCTGGAAATGCCACGCGAGGTTGAGATCCCGGCCGAGGGATCGATGCCCTACCAGCTCGTCGAGATCGACCCGAAGCTGACGCGCGACGTCTGGATCCGGGCCTCGGAGGTCCGGCCGGGCAACCCGTCGGTCGTCCATCATGTTGTGGTTTACGTCCTGCCGCCGGGTGTCGAGAAAATCGACGAGGCTGGCGGCGACTTCCTCGCGGCCTACGCCCCCGGGATGCCTCCCCGCGCCCTGCCCGACGGCGTTGCGAAGCGGATCCCGGCGGGCTCGAAACTCATGTTGCAGCTTCACTATACTCCCCGCGGGACGAAGCAGGTCGACCGGAGCCGGATCGGGCTGGTCTTCGCCGACCCGAAGGCGGTCCACAAGGAGCTGATGTCGGGGATGGCGCTCAATCTTCGTCTTCAGATACCGCCCGGCGCGACCGACTACGTTTCGCGGGCCGACTTCCGGTTCTCGCGTCCCTCGAAGCTCCTCGCTCTTTTGCCGCACATGCATCTCCGGGGCAAGTCGATGCGGCTCGTCGCCAGGTATCCCGACGGCCGGCACGAGGTTCTCCTCGACGTTCCCCGATACGAATTCGACTGGCAGAATCTCTACGCCCTCGACCAGCCCAAACCGATGCCCGAGGGGACGATCCTCCACACCGAAGCCCACTTCGACAACTCGGACGAGAACCCCAACAACCCCGACCCTCGACGCGCCGTGACCTTCGGCGAGCAGACGTGGGACGAGATGCACGTCGGCTACGTGAATTATGTGCTGGTGGATCAGGACCTCGCCCTCGGGATGCCGACCTCGACGCGCCTGGCGAGCGGCCGGTATCAAGTCACCTTCCGCCACCGGCCCGATGGGCCGGCACGGTCGGTGGCGCTGGTCGGCACGTTCACCGACTGGAAGGATCGCCCCGTCGCCATGACCGGCCCGGACGCGAAGGGAAACTACACCGCGACGATCGAGCTGGATCCCGGGGCGTACGAGTACAAGTTCCTGATCGGCGGCGAGACGTTCCGAGAGGATCCGGGCAATCCCGATTCGGCGGGCTTCTTCCACAATAGCCTGATTCGGTTACCCTGATATGGGAGCTCGTTCGCGGTATTCGATCGGTTCTCCTGGCCGGCCCGGCCGGCTCTCTTTGCGCTACCTTCGGCTTCGGCGTGGTTGTTCGCACCCTGATGGTTTTTGACGGTCAAAATCGGCAGTTCATGCATACAGGCGAGATCGAACCTCGATCTTTTTCAATGCGTGTGTGAGACGTTCGGCGGTCAGGGCACCTACCGATTTTCAAGATCAAAGCTCATTAGGAGCCAGCTCCGGCTGGCGAACTTCGCGGCAGCTTCGGCTTCGTCCGCGTCGCCAGCTGGAGCTGGCTCCTACAGAAGCGGTCGGTCCCGTCACCGGCAATCGGTCGGGTGGTCGACCCTTCCAGGAACAGGCAATCCGCGCGACACCTTTGGCTTCGTCCGCGTCGATGCCACTTGTAGGAGCCAGCTCCAACTGGCGATCTACGCAACACCACAGGCTTCGTCCGCGTCGCCAGCTGGAGCTGGCTCCTACAGGAGCGGTCGGTCCCGTCACCGGCAATCGGTTGATCAATCGTTCCCTGTGGCGAACTTCGCGTTGCTTCGTCCGCGTCGCCGCACGGTTCGGCTCTGGATGGGCCGGGCCGTGGCCGATCAGTCGTGCCGGAGCGCCGTGACCGGGTCGACCTTCGAGGCGCGACGGGCCGGGTAGAGGGCCGCCACGACCGTCACGCCGATCGTGAAGAACAAAACGATCAGAGCAATCCGGGTCGGGAAGGCAAAGATCGAGCCCGAGAGGTCGATCTGCATGTCGCGGCGGACCATCGAGCGGACCCAGGCGTCGCCCGGGAACGAGATCGTCCACGCCAGCAGCAGGCCCGACGCACCGCCGATCAGGCCGATCAGGCCCCCCTCGACCAGGAAGAGCGCCTGGAGCTGCCAGTCGGCGGCGCCGACCGCTTTCATGATCCCGATCTCGCGACGGCGTTGCAGGACGCTCATCAGCATCGTGTTGGCGATCCCGAGCGCCGAGACGAGCAGGGCGACCGCGGCCACGCAGGTCATCCCGCCGAAGATCAGCAGGTAGGTCAGCCGCTCGCGCTCGACGAAGCGGACGATCGATTCGCTGCGCAGGCCGAGGGCCTCGACCCGGTCGACGACCTCCTTCACGTTCCTCATGTCGTCGATGAGGAGGACCGCGTGGGCGAGCCCTTCCTTGCGGCGGGCCGGGTCGCGGAAGAACAGGTCGACGGCCGTCTGGCGGGGCAGGATCAGGTCGGTCCCGGCGGGGAACCGGCTCCAGGCGTCCTTGTCCTCCTCGTGGGTGAGCGCGCGGAAGATCCCGACGACCCGGTAATCGTCGGCGACGGAGGGCGGGGCGGGCGTGGCCGAGGGTCGTCGGATCGCCTTCTCCAGGATCGAGCGCTCGTCGCCGGTCAGGCGGAACTGGTCGAGCATCGCCGGAATCTGCCAGGCGAGTTGGCGGAGGGCCAGCCACTCATCCCGGCCGCGGCCGCCCCGCGACCGGCCGGCGAGTGAGACCTCAAAGCTCGGTCCCTCCTCGGGGCTCCAGAGCTCGATGCGCAGGGGCTTGCCGATGACCTGGGCGATGTCGGCGTCGTCGACCAGTCCGATCCGGTACGCGAACATCTCGGAGAGCAGGACCGAACGCTCGTCCTCGGCCTCGAACGCCCGGCCGGCGACGATCTGTCGGCGGAACTCGGGGTCCTCGCCGGCGCCCGAGGAGACGCTCGCGTCCTCGGGCCGGTTGCCGAGGGTCGCAACGACCTGGCCGCCGACGATCGGGATCAGACGGCGGACGTGTGGGAGCCGGGCGAGCGTCTCCAGCCGATCCGAGGTCAGGTCGACCCGCTCGGCCGCGCCTCCTCTTCCGCCCCCATCGGCGAGGGCCTTCCGGATCCGCTCCCGGCGATCGGGCGACATCCGCCCCTTGACCTTCACCTCGTCCTGGTTGCTCCCTCTTTTCGCCCGCCAGGACGGGTAGACCGTCACCTTGCGCGAGGCGTCGCCCTTGCTCGCCTCGCGCTGGATCGTCTCCTGAACCCCCTCGTTGATCGAGAGGCTGGCGGCCAGCACGAACGCGCCGAAGAGGACGCCGAGGGTTGTCAGCGACGTCCGGAGCTTTTGCTGGCCGAGCGCGGCCAGGGCCCATAAGAGCAGGTCGAACCAGCGCAATGGGGGATCCTCCGTCGGCTCGCGGTCAGGGGGTATCGGCCGCGATCCGGCCGTCGACCAGGCGGATGACCCGCTCGGTGCAGGCGGCGGCCAGCTCCTCGTCGTGCGTGACGAGGACGAGAGTGGCCGCATGCTCGTGAACGTGGTCGAGGATCAGCGACATGACCTGGCGGGCGGTCTGGCTGTCGAGGTTGCCGGTCGGCTCGTCGGCGAGGACGACCCGGGGCCGGTTGGCGAGCGCCCGGGCCACGGCGACCCGCTGGCTCTCGCCGCCGCTCAACTGGTCCGGCCGGTGATCCATCCTGGCCCCGAGCCCGACGGCCTCGAGGGCCCGGCGCGCGGCGGCCCGCCGATCGCGCGGCGATCGGCCAGCGAAGATCATCGGCAGCTCGACGTTCTCGACGGCCGAACGCGAGGGGATCAGGTTGAACGACTGGAAGATGATCCCGACGGTCGTCGACCGGAACCGGGCCATCTCGCGCCCCGAGAGGCGGTCGAGGTCGTGCCCGCCAACTCGCAACCCGCCCGAGCTCGGGCGATCGAGTCCGCCGAGGAGGTTCAGGAGCGTTGACTTCCCCGAGCCCGACTTGCCCAGAAGGGCCACCCGCTCGCCCTCCTCGACCTCAATCGAGACCCCCTGCAAGGCCTCGACGCGGGCGTCCTTCGCTCCGTAGACCTTCCACACCTCGACCGCCCGGATCGCCATCCCATCGTCTCCCTCGCGATCCGAACCCATCACATTGCCGCCCCGAGCCGATACGCCGGTCCAATCCGGAAGCCCTGGCCGATCATCCTACCCGGTTCTCTGACTTCTGTCAGGAGCCCTCTGCTTTCGGGGCGGGGAAGGCGGTCGGGCGGATTGTCCTCCCGATCGATCAAAGGAACTCCGCCAGGATTCCGTCGGCCAGGAAGATTCCCTCGCGACCGAGTCGCAATCGCGGGCCGTCGTCGATCAGGTAGCCGAGGTCGCGATAACGCCCGATCGCGGCGCCAGCCAGTTCGTCGATCTTGAAGCCGGTCCGGCGATGGAAGTCGTCGCGATCGAGGCCGATCGCGATCCGGCGGAGCATCAGGACCGCGGTCTCGCGGGCCCGGGCCTCGGGGTCGAGCTTCTCGGTCGGGCCGGTTGCCGGCTGGCCTGACTCGATTCGTCGCAGGTAGGCGTTCAGGTCGCGCGTGTTGACCGTCCGGACCCCCCGCTCGTACCGTGCAGCACCGACGCCGAAGCCGAAATACGCCTCGTTCGCCCAGTAGACCAGGTTGTGCCGCGACTCGTGTGCGGGGACAGCGAAGTTGGAGATCTCGTACATCGAGAGTCCTGCCCGGGTGAGCCGGTCGATCGTGTGCTCGTACATCGCACGCTCAACCTCCTCGTCGAGTGGACGGACCTCGCCCCGCTCGCGGCCTTGCCAGAGCCGCGTTCCCTTCTCGTAGACCAGCCCGTAGCACGAGAGGTGCGACGGCCCGAACTCCAGCGCGATCTCGAGGTCGCGCTCCCAGTCGGCTGACGACGACCCAGGAACGCCGAAGATCAGGTCAAGCGACCAGCGGGGGAACCGGTCACGCACGATCGCGACGGCCTTCTCGACCTCCGGCCGACCGTGCTCGCGTTCCAGCACCTTCAGCGATTCGGGGCGGAACGATTGCGCACCCAGGCTGATCCGGTCGACTCCCGCCGCGGCCAGGATGTCTGCCTTCTCGGCGTCGAGTGTCCCAGGATTGGCCTCGACCGTCCACTCGGCCCCCGGCGCGGGGATCAGCCATTGTCCGAGAATTCGGGTTAGCTCGCTGAGTTGGCGGGCGTCGAGCCGCGTCGGCGTCCCGCCGCCGACAAAGATCGTGTCGACCTCCCGCGGATGTTGCAGATGATCGGCCATCTCGCAATCGAGTGCGGCGAGGTAACGGTCGGCCAGATGGTCGAAGCCTGCCACCGAGGCGAAGTCGCAATACCCGCACTTGTGCGCGCAGAAGGGGACATGCACATAGGCCGCTCGTGGCCATTGCCAGGCCGGCTCGGCGGTCGAAGCGGGCGAGGGTGCCTCAATCACGGAACCGCCTCGACGAATCGGATCTCCGGAACCTCGGCCCGAAGAATCGCATCGACCATCAACAGTCTCGCGACCATGGCCGACGAACAACCGAGACCGCAGCCCCCCAGGAGGCGAACCTGGACAATTCGATCGCGGTCGATACCGACCAGCTCCATGTCGTCGCCGTCCGCGCCGATCTCGGCACGGACCCGTTCGTCGAGGGCGCGGGCGACGCGATCGCGGAGGGTCTCCAATCCGCTGTCGGTCATCGTGGTCGACCCATCGATCATCGGAACCAGGGGCTCAATCGGGTGGATACTGTCTCCAGTGGGAATCGTAAAGAGGATGCAGGGGGTGTCAAGTGGAAGGACCGGCTGTCTCTTGCCGACGACGGCTCCCCTAAAAGAAATCCCTGGCAAGCGGACCAGGGAACGAAGTCGGAGAGATCCGAGAAGATTTCCGGGGCGAGAGAACGTATCGAGTACTCTCTCAATAGTCGTCGTAACCACCGCCGCCGCGGTAGCCGCCACCGCCACCGCCACCGCCGCGATAGCCACCGCCACCGCCGCCAGGCGTTCGGGGACGTGCCTCGTTGACCGTGAGCCGCCGGCCGCCGTGATCCTGGCCGTCCAGGCTCTCGATGGCCGCCAGGGCCTCGTCGTCGTTTGTCATCTCGATGAAGCCGAAACCCCGGCTCCGACCCGTCTCGCGATCGCTCAGGACCTGCGCGCTGCTCACCGTCCCGTACTGTTCGAACAGCTCCTGCAGTTCCTCGGAAGTGACCGTGTACTTGAGGTTCCCAACGTAAAGCCGCTTCGCCATCTCAGATCGCCCGGAACAGGCTCTCCACCGACCACAGGATCAGGGGACGCTTGACCCCGGTCCGGCGGAGGATCGTCGCGGGCACGGCCGCTGCATCGACCCACCGCCGACCGACTCGCCCAGACGTGGGGACGGCCGATCGACACCACCAGCCGGCCACCATCGGCCAGGATCTTGTTGATTTCAACTATAGGCATCCCGCGAGGTCGTATCAACGACAAAAAGGGCTCTGGCGGCGAAATCGCCGAAATCTTTCGTTCACGCCCACCCAGGGGCTCCGTCCCCGCGGGAACACGGGGTTCTGGCTCTCGATCTCCGGGCCGGATAACATGGGCTGATTGCTATCCTCGGCCGAATCTTGGATCTCCTTCCGGCAGGAGCCATCTCCATGTTATCGAAGCGTCGGCGACGGGTCGTGATGTCCCTGGTCGCTGGGTCTCTCATGCTCCTGATGATGGCGGACGGGACGTCGCGGGGTGAGGGGTGGGTCCTGGGCGGTCGGGGCGTTGATGTGGACCTGGCCGAGACGCCCATCGTGGTCCCGGCTGCGGCGGCCATGCCGGTGGGGACCTATACCATCCAGGGCGATCCGGATCTCAGGTCGATCTCGGCTGTTGTGTTCGAGGATGGGAATCGTCGGTGGCTCGCGGCCGTCCTGCCGGCCATCCCGGCGCATCGGGCGCTTGCCTATCGCGTCGCACTGCAGCCAGAGAGCGGTCCGTCGGGCGTCCGCTTTCGGGAGTCGGGAGCGAACCTGGAAGTGGTGGTCGATGATCGTCCGCTCACCACCTATGTGCCCCTCTCGAACAGCAAGCCCATCTTCTTCCCTGTCCTTGGCCCGACCGGCTCGATGGTGACGCGCTCCTACCCGATGGTCGATGTCCCGGGCGAGGATCGCGATCACCCGCACCCGCGGTCGTGCTTGTTCACGCACGGTGATGTCAATGGAATCGATTTCTGGGCTGAGGATAAGCCTGGCACGCCGCCCGAAAAGCGGTCCAAGGGGATCATCCGCGAGACGGGCCGCCGGATCGTGATGGAAGGGCCGGTGCTGGGTCGGCTCGAGACCAAGAACGACTGGCTCGCGCCAGGGGGGAGGCGGATCGGACGCGATCGTCGGACCGTGACCTTCTATCGGACCCGTGCCGTCCGGATTCTGGATTTCGAGGTCGACGTCGAGGCGACCGATGGACCGATCACGTTCGGCGAGACAAAGGAAGGGACGTTTGGGTTCCGCCTCGCCTCGTCGATGGATGTGAATCGGAAACAGGGGGGAAAAATTACCAACGCCGAGGGACTGACCGACGCCAAGGCGTGGGGAAAGTCGTCGCCCTGGGTCGATTACGTCGGCCCGGTTGAGGGCCGGACGGTCGGCCTGGCGATCCTGAACCACCCGCAAAGCTTCCGTTTCCCGACCACCTGGCACGTTCGAGACTACGGGCTCTTCGCAGCCAATCCCTTCGGAGGCAAGGATTTCAAACGTCCCGAGTGGGGCGCCCACACGATCCCAGCCGGTGGAACCCTCCGGTTCGCCTACCGGGTGATTTTGCACGAGGGCGACACCGCCGCATCCCGCGTGGCGGCCCACTTCGAGGGCTACGCTCATCCGCCGGCGCTCCGACTCACCGAGGATCAGGCGGCCGGCGGACGTTGACCGGTCGATCGACCCACGCCCCGGATGCGACGGTCCGGGGTGAGGATGCCGTCGAGCGCGATGTCGTGTGGCTCGACTGGAAAACCATCGACAATCTGGCAGGTCAGTGCGATCGACCAGCATGAGCAATCGGGACGGAGAGTCGGCAGCAGGCGGTCGTAATGCCCGGCACCCCGGCCGAGGCGGTCGCCCTGCTGATCAAAGGCGAGACCGGGGACCATGGTCCAATCGATCGACTCAGGATCGATCTCGGGAAGGTCAGGCCGGGGCTCGGGGATACCGAGAATTCCGGGCAAGAGCTCGTTCCGGGGATCGCGAACCGGGTGCAGCCTGAGCCGGCCTGCGATCGTGTCGACCCGGGGCAGGACGACTCGCTTGCCCGACCCATACGCGATCTCCAGGAGCGGCACGGTCTCGATTTCCTCGGGGAAGGCCGCGGCGTAGAGCAGCACCGTGCGCGCGACCGACCAGCCGGGCAGATCGGCGAACAACCCGACGATCGCGGCTTCCTGAGCCCATCGGTCGTCACGGTCCATCGCGGCTATCGCGCCGAGGACGAAGCGTCGCCATCGGCGTTTGGACCAGGCGGGGGTGGTGGAAACGCCGGGCTGAGGAGCGTCCATCGGGATCATCGCCGATCGTACGGAAAAACCCGCACCCCACCCCGACGAGCGAGGCAGGCCGCGGGTCGAATAAACCTCCGCCGCAATGCCGTTGAGGTGCTTTTGAGAACCCGCAGTTCAAGTGGGAACCTGAGACCCTCAAGGAGAAAAATCCCCAGGGGGACGATATCGGTTCCCTACGGGTTTAATGTTGGTTCGCCAAAAGGACCACCCCTTGTCGAACATGGCAGAGGCCTGCCCGGACAAGCCGGACAATGTCAATCTATCCGCCTCGGGCCTCCGGATCAAGGCTTCCTGAGCGATGGATCGCCCCCGGGTCCGGTGGAGGGACCAGCCGTACCCAGTCGACGAGACTCTCCTTCACGAAGACGTCGAATCTGATCGCGAATTCGGGCGGCCTCCTCGTAATTCTCGAGCTTCACCGAGACCTCGAGCTGCTGCTCCAGCCGCTCAATCGGGCCAACGGGCCGTTCGCGCTCAAGCTCCTGGCGCCACTGGAGGAGGAATTGCAGTTCGCCACATTCGCCCTCATGGTCTTCCTGACCGTAGTCGGCCAGGAACCGCCGGATCGCGGCGATTCCGTCGTCGACAGCCTCGATCGCGGCGCGATGGTTGTCGTCGGCCAGGAACCGAGAGGCCAGGGCCCGGTGGTGCATCATCGTGACGTAGGGGCGGTAACGGTCGAATTCGATCCGGTCGCGCTGGCGGACGGCGTGCTTCACCACGAACGCGAACAATCGGAGGTTTCGCGCAGTGTCACGAGCGACCCAGTCGAACCGCTCGAGATGGAAGGCCGAGAGGTATCGATGGTAATACTGCAAGCCCTCGCGCATCAGAATGGCGCATTCCGGCGGCCCGAGTCGGAAGTTCTCGTCGGAGGCGGCGGCGGTCTCATAATACTCAAGCATCGATTCGTAGCCCTCCGGCCGCTCGCCATCGGGACGACCGTCGGACTCCATCTGCATCACACCCAGGTCGACTCGCATCTGGATCTTCTCGGCACCGTCGTCACCGACGATGATGCGGACCTGGACGCGATCGGGGTCGAAATCCCATCCGGCCAGGACGGGCCGGAGATCCTGGCTCATGGGAGCCTCCGCGGCGGGTTTCACTTGGACTCGGGAAGGTGGAAGGGACGGACGACTGAGGTAGGAAGCCGAAGGTGTGGCGATGGGCGAGCGCCAGCCCCCAAAAGAGCCCTCGCCGCCCGCGTGAGGGCGGCGAGGGGAATTCGCCGGGGACCAGGGATTCCGAACGGTGATCAAAGCTCGCTGTTCTCGTGAATCATGGGCTCGAGCTCCTTGGTATTTCGCTCGACTGCCAGGACAATCGTGCGTTCCTCAACGCCGTCGGCACTCGAAGCGACGGCCGGGATGATCTGGCGGGAGTCCGGGAGGCTGAACCGCACCGTGAAGGTCCCGTCCGGGCGGAGATGGACCGGCTCGCCCTGGAGGGTAACCTGGGCATTCGGCTCGGTGGCTCCGTAGACGATCAATTCGGCGTCAATCCGAAAATGGAAGTCACGATTGGAAACCGGAAAGGCCGAGGCGGCGAGATTCTGGAGCGAGAGACTGTTCATCGGCCGGCGGAGACGCTCCTCGAAGAGGTCCCGAAGGTCGATCGCTGAAGGGTTGGCAACGACACCGCCGCCTGTGGTTGCCGGTGTCTCGATTCGGTCAATCTGCTTCTGGACGTCGAGCCAGTTCTCATCAAGCGGATCAGCCACGCCGACCTTGGGAGTGGTCGCCACGTTCGATCGGGCAAGAACGTAAAACTTCCCCCGTCGGGAAAGGTAACCGAGGTCGATGCGATACGAACGAGGGGGCTCGACCACATCGATGTACCAATTATTCACACCGCCGTGGATCGGGATATCGCGAACATGCCGCTCGGTGGCCGAGGTGGTGTCCTCGCTGGAGACGTCCATCAGCCGGAGAATGGGTCGCGCGGTATGCCATTCCTGGCCGAGTGCAGCCTGGGCCCGGGCCAGGGTGGACCGGCTCAGCTCCCAGTAAGCATGCAGCCAGTATGAATCGCGGGTGAGAACGACAATCCGGTCTTTCTGGTGAGCGTGATCGAGCTTCGAGGCCGGAAGCGCCGCCGGTACCATCGGCCCAGAGGTCGAGGCATGGCCGTTCGAACGAGCCATGGCCGGGACAGGGCGAGTCGAGCTCGCCTCCTTCCGAGGCGAGACGGGGCTGGGGCGATGACCGGCCTTTGAACGGGATGACGGCTTCCGAGGAGCTGTCAGGGCCCGGATTAACTGGTCTTTACGCATGGCATGCCAACCGGGGATCCCCTGATCCTTCGCCAGCCGGGCCAGGTCCTTCTTATTGCAGTCCTTGAGTGCATCGACGGTCATACGGTACCACTCCGACACCCCGCTGCGTCCCACTTGAGTCCCGCGAGGGTGGTTGTAATGCGTTCGATGATCATCCGTGAGTGGACCGATCCGGAAGATTCCATGCATCCCGGACTGACACTGCGCACGGGGCCTCGACCCTGTCCCATGGACCGGCCTCCCTGCGCCTCGACTCGATTCCTGCAACAGACCCTTCAGGAGCGGAGGCGGAGCCAAGAGGAGGGCTCCGCCTGATTCGACCAGCGGGCGGTGTGACGACGGGCCCGATCCACAAAAGGCCCTGAAACAAAAAAAGCGGCCAGCAGCCCCATCTCAGGGACCACCGCCGCCCAGTTCATCATTCAGGAGGGGCTCTCACGCAGGGTTGGAAGCATGTCGCCCCCCCGGATGAGTGAATCTACTAATCGGGCCCTGTCGGAAGTTTCTCGAAACACCGACCCCCGCATTCGACTGGGTAGGAAATAACATATTCGGCCGATGTCTGTCAATCGTCGCACGCGGATTGTGTACGGAATCGGACACCGGCCGGAGGGGAAAGCTCCGAGGCCGCGACTTCGTGAAAAAATTCTCAAAGGGGCGGCTGCCGGTTGACAGCGGCTCTTTGGGGAGGATAGATTTCTTTCTCGGCGGCTGTCTGGGGATCATGGTTTTCCTGGGGGGCTGGCTGGACCGAGTGGCCCGCGCGGGCCCGGCCATCGTGCGGGAGTCAGGCTTGAGCAAGCAACCCGATCGGCGGTCCTCGCTGGCCATCGGCCTTGATCTTGCCTCACGGGTCACAACGATCGGACTGGAATTCGCCTTGCCCGCGGCGGCCGGATACGGCCTGGATTCGTGGCTCGGGACGAAGCCCGCAGTTACGGTCGCGGGTGTGGTGCTCGGATTCCTCACCGGGATGTTCCATGCGGTGAAGATGGCCAGCCGAATGCCGAGTGAGCCTGGGCGGCCGGCGTCGAAGGGGGGCTCATGCGAGGAACTTCCCGGCCCCTGAGGACGCGGCCCCGAAGCGAGCTGCCCTGGCTGATCGCTGGCGGCCCCGGACCCCGACTGGACGGGGCCCCGGAGGGAGAGGTTCATTGAATCGGCCCGACCGAGAAGAAAGTCACTGGTAGAACGAAGATGGCTGGACACTCCGAAAGCCCACTGAGCCACGTACTGGACCGGGCCACGATCGAGTTTCCCTGGTGGAATCCCGGGACGTTCGAGACGAGCCTGACGCTCCCCTGGCCGTTCACCAAGTTCATGGTGATGGAGTTGATCGCGGGGCTGCTGATGGTGGTCGTGCTGGTGCCAACGGTCCGGCACATCGCGCGGAATCAGGTCAGCCGCGGCTGGTTCATGAACCTGGTCGAGACGTTGTTGCTATTCATCCGGGACGAGGTCGCCCGACCGGCGATCGGCGGTCCGGCGGCCGATCGGTTTCTGCCTTACCTGTGGACGGTCTTCTTTTTCGTCCTGTTCAACAACCTGCTCGGGATGATTCCCGGCGGTGCCTCGGCAACCGGCAACATCAACGTGACGGCCGTGCTCGCCCTGATGACCCTTGGCGTGGTGCTCTACTCGGGAATGAAGGAAATGGGGGCGGCTGGGTTCTGGGTGGCATTGGTTCCTCACATGGAGGTGCCCGCGCTGATCCGGCCGGCACTTTGGGGACTGATGTTTTTCATCGAGATCGCGGGACTGTTCATCCGCCACATCGTGTTGAGTGTCCGGTTGTTCGCGAACATGTTTGCGGGGCACGTGGTGCTGACGGTCATCCTGGGGTTCATCCTGACGGTCTGGGGCACGACGTTACAGTATTTCGTGGTGCCAGCGAGCCTCGGGGGCGTCATGCTGCTAAGCGTGCT
>DAHZZC010000346.1 GCA_027435495.1 Planctomycetales bacterium | reverse complement strand
ACCTGTACGCCGACCTCTCCCCCCGTTCCCACCACCCGGACGGTCGAACGCGGCAGCATCGGGCGTCTTGGTCGATGCGCGAGCAAAATTCGTGCCGGGATCTGGGGCCATTCCGTGAGAGGATCTCATCCTGACAGAGTACCGTTCTGGGGCGTGGATCCGCTACAGGATGCGGAAGGCGCCTGGATGTGGGACCGAAACCGAGGAATGATGACCAGAGCGGCCAGCGTGGCCGAAAGGGCCAGGAACATCGGCGACCATCCGCCTCCTGGAACGACCATCCCCGGGATGAAGACGGCCGTCTTTCCCGTCGAGGCGCCCTGGCGATACGCAAGCTGGATCGGTCGGAGGGTTCCATCGGGGACGGGTCGGTCGGTCCGGTAGGCGAGGAGGTAGGTCGAGCCGATCCGCTCGGCGATCTGCTCGTAGATCGATGTTAGCTCGTCGGCCCGACGCGCCGGGAAGTACCGGGCGCGGGTCGCCTCGGCGAGTTGCCGCAGGTCGTTGGCGCGGATCTGACGCTCGTTGCCCAGGCCCAGGGTGTAGACCGGCAGGCCGAGGCGGCGTGAGGCCGCGATCAGGGAGTCGAGGTTGGCGTCCTGGCTGTCGGTGTCCTCGCCGTCGGTGAGGGCCAGGACGGCCCTTCGTCCGGGCTCGTCCTGTAACATCCGCAAGGCACGGTCGACGGCGTCATAGAACCGGGTCGCTCCGCGGGCCCGAAGGGCGTGGACCTGGTCTTCCAGGCCCTCGAAGTCGGTGGTGAACGGCGAGAGTTCTTCTACCTCGGAACCAAACGCGATCACCGCGACCCGAGAGCCCGCCGGCAGTCTCGACAGAAACGCCGAGACAGCCCGCTTCAGGCCGCCGATCCGATCCTCGTTTCTCATGCTGCCGCTGCGGTCGAGAACCAGAACCAGCGTGGTTGGGATTCGCTCGGTGGTGACGGGTGCCTGGAAATCGTCGATGGCGACCGGTCGTCCTTCTTCCTCGACCTGGAACTCATCGCGTCGGGCATCTCGGACGTACGACCCGTCGGGCCGGACCAGTTCAAACTGGATCGTGATCCGGGGGAAATCGTGCTCACGAACGCCCGAGACGCGGACTTCCGGCGCGTTTCCGGAGTCGGGTACGGCGGCGAGTGCGAGGATCGCCAGGGTGGTTGCGATCATCGGGTCGTCTCCTCGCGGAATGGCAAGATCATGCACGAGAGCCCCGCGGCCGACGCCCCGATCGCGGCCCAGACGAGGAGCCCCGCGATCGTCGAGGCCGCCCAGGGACCGAGGACGGCATCGACGGAGCGAGTCGCCGCGTGGACGACCGCCGAGGCCAGCACGCCGGCCATCGTCGATGCGAGTCCGGCGGCGGCCGTATCGACGAGGTTCCGGGCCCGCCGCCATCCCGCGGCCAGACCGGCGGCCGTCGAGATCGGCGCAACGATCGCGGCGAGAGCCGGCAAACCCGGGCCCGAAACCAGGACCAGCGACTGGATGGCCAGACCGATCATGAGGGCCCATCCCACCCGTGCCCGGGGCCGCATCCGGGCGAGCCTCTGGGACCACTCGCTAGCGGACGGAACGGATTCGGGAAGGACCGGCGACGGGGACTGAGCCGGACGGAACTGGATCGGGATTCGGCGTGTCCCGCCGTTCGATTCCAGGACGAGATGCACCATCTCCGGCGCGGATTCCGGCCGATCGATCTCCATCGCCAGCTCGGAACGCTCGGTCGTGAGGATCGGGCGGCCGTCGACGCGGATCCATCCGATCCCCGGCGGCTCGACGCGGGCGGAGGTTCGGAGGAGCCGATCGCCGACGTTCGTGATCCGGAGGACGTGTCGGGTGATCCCGACCGCCAACGGGACTTCCAGACCTTGCGGGTGGACATCCAGCTCGGGGGCGCTCGATCGCGAGGCCGGGAGCCGCCCGAGCCAGTCGTCGAGGCGTTCGTCGACGATGCCGATCTGCGAACGAGGAAGCAGGTCGGGACGGCCGATCCGTCGGAGATAAGCTTCCAGGCGGCCGGACGTCATCTCGTCGCGAAGGTCGGTCCATCGGTTGGCGGCAAGCGTGAGGAAGTCGTCCCAGGTTCGCCCGACGACAGCGCCAGCGATCACGAACGGTTCGGTGAGACGAACGGGGAGGTGTCCCTCGGGAGGGCGAGACTCCCGCCGAACCGGGATTCGTGGCTCGGATGGAATCTCGCCCTCCCGGCCGGTGCGGAATTCCTCCGCGGGTTCGCAGATCAGGCGGAGCAAAACACCGCCGACCTGAATTTCGTCGCCTGGCCTGATCTCGAGCGACTGGCCCGCGAGGAGACGGCGACGATTGACGAACGTCCCACCGGGCGAGTCGAGATCGCGGATCAAGAAGCCGGAACGGTTTGACTCGATGATCGCCTGCCGCCCGGCCATCCTGCGCGGGGAGGCGCCTTCCTGATCGCGGAGGTCAATCCCAGGGGCCCCGGCGATCGCGTTTCCGAGGACGATCGCGGGGCCGTGAAGGTCCAGCCGCTTCCCGACCTCGCGACCGCGAACGATTTCCAGCGACCAGCCGGTCGGCCGTCCGTTGGTCTCGGGTGTCGAGGGCATGGATTCCGCCTTTCAACGATGTCGGAAGACGAGCCAGGTTCGGCCCAGCTCAATCCGGTCGCCGTCGCGCAGGGGATGGTCGCCCGCGATCGCGGTACCGTTGACTCGGGTCGTTCCGGCGCCGGCCAGGTCGCGAAGGAGATAGCCGTCGGCGGACGCTGCGATCTCGGCGTGTCGGCGCGAGACGGTGGGATCACCGAAGATCCCAACCTCGGCGCGCTCGTCGAGGCCGAGGCGGGAGATCGAGGGCGCGAGCAGGTAGATCCGGCCTTCCTGCCGTCCGCTCTGGACCTGGACCCAGGCGCGGCGGAGGGCCTGTTCGACGACGGCCAGGCAGGTTCCCAGGCCGGCGCCCAGGATCACCATGCCTGGGGGCTGGACGAGGTCGGGGCGGTTGCCGGTGGCGAGGCGGAGCCCCTCGAAGACGAGTCCGCCGACGAATCCACCCAGACCGCCGCCGATCAGGCCGAAAACGAGCCGGTCCCGCGATCGATCGGCGATCCCCTGCCCCAGCCCGATCCCGAGTCCCAGCACCGCCCACGAGGCGGCGCGGCCGATCAGGCCGCCCTGCACAATCCCGATGACCATCTCGCCGGCGACGAGTCCGACCGCCCCGCCGACCGCCGCGGCTGGAGCGCCCGTCGCGACCGAACGGCTGAGCTTGATCCAGGCCCGATCGCGGAACGGAGCATACGCGTTGAGGAAGAATCCGAGCGATCCGCCGATCAGGAGCCCGGCCATCGCGTCGCGAGCGTAGACCGATTCGGCCCGAACCCCCTCGACGTAGAGGTAGAGCCCGAACAACGCGCCGAGCGCGCCGGCGAGACCAAGATCATAGGCGTCTCGCAGATTCGCCCGCGTGGCGCGGGCGGCCGTCGGAATCGGTGGTGGGGGTGTCGTCATGAAAGGATGCGCAGCGAGCGCCCTCCCTCGGCGATCGCCCGGGCGATGTGGCCGAACGCCTGCACGAGCTCACCGCGCCGGGCGAAGATCGAGGCCTGATCGCTGCTCGCGAGGCGGCGGAGGTAGCCGCGGTCGGCGTCGCCCGTCCCGATCGCAACGACCTCGATTCCGGATCGACGCGCCGATTCCGCCTGCTCGACGGCGCTTTCGGGAGCGTCGGGGTAGCCGTCGGTCAGGAGGACGATGTACCGCCGTCGATCATCACCGACGAGCTGGCCCCGAGCCATTTCGAGGGCGTCGGTCAGATTGGTGCTTCCCTCGGGCTCGATCCGCTGGATCGCGGCCT
>DAHZZC010000345.1 GCA_027435495.1 Planctomycetales bacterium | reverse complement strand
CCGGCCAGGACTTCGGCTCCGAGCCCGAGAAGTGGCGCGCCTGGTGGACCGACCAGCTTGGATACGTCTATCAGTCGAGCAATCCGGCCAGCAAGCCGACCTTCACCGAGACGCTCCGGGTGCAGACCCCCTTCCAGGTCGGCACCACCCACTCCGCCTGCTTCGGCGCAGGGACGCTCGTCCTCTCGCTTCGAGGCCCGAAAACAATTGAGTCGATCGAACTTGGCGACCTTGTCCTCGCTCAGGACCCAACCACCGGCGAGCTGGCCTTCCGCGCGGTCGTCGCCGTCCACCGGAATCGGCCGGCGCCGACGTTCCGGGTCGCGATCGACGGCGAGACCGTCGTCGCGACCGGAATCCATCGCTTCTGGAAATCCGGCCAGGGTTGGACGATGGTTCGCGACCTCAAGGCCGGCGACCGGCTGAGGCTTCTTGGCGAGTCGGCCGTCGTCCGATCGATCGAGCCCGATACCGATCAGCCGGTCTACAATCTCGACGTCGACGACGACCGCGATTTCTTCGTCGGCTCGAAGGGCCTGCTCGTGCACGACTTCAGCTTCGTGCAACCCGTTTCGAATCCCTTCGACCGCACGCCCGATCTCCACGAAATCGCCGCCCCTTCGGCGCCTCGCTCGATGCTTGGGCCGAAGGGACGTCCATCAGGCCCGCGATGACCGGTCAGGCGTTCGCCGTCGCCCGGACGGGGTTGAAGGTGAACCGACCAACGACTGGGTCCCAGCCGACCTCGACGGCGTCGCCCGCGGCCACCTTCTGCTCCAGCAAGGCCGAGGCGAGTGGATTCGCGAGCCGCTGCTGAATCACGCGCTTCAGCGGACGAGCCCCATAGGCCGGGTCGAATCCCTCTTCGGCGAGGCGAGTCCGCGCCTCGTCGGTGATTCGGAGCGTTAGCCCGGCCTCCGAGAGCTGCGCCTCCAGCCGTCGAAGCTGGATACCGACGATCTCCGAGAGCTGCTCCATCCCCAGCGGATGGAAGATGATCGTCTCGTCGATCCGGTTGAGAAACTCCGGGAGGAACGCCGATCGAAGGACGTTTTGAACCTCGCGCCGCATGCGCTCCTCATCGCCCGACTCGGCCAGTTCGGCGATGACATGGCTGCCGAGGTTGCTCGTCATGATGATCACGCTGTTCCGGAAGTCGACCGTCCGGCCCTGGCCATCGGTCAGCCGGCCGTCGTCAAGGACCTGGAGCAACACGTTGAAAACATCGCGATGCGCCTTCTCGATCTCATCGAGCAGGACGACCGAGTAGGGGCGGCGTCGGACGGCCTCGGTGAGCCGGCCGCCCTCCTCGTAGCCGACGTAGCCCGGAGGAGCCCCGATCAGCCGGGCGACATTGTGCCGCTCGCCGTACTCGCTCATGTCGAGTCGGACCATCGCCGTCTCGCTGTCGAAGAGGAACTCGGCGAGGGCCTTCGCCAGCTCGGTCTTGCCGACGCCGGTCGGGCCGAGGAACAGGAACGAGCCGATCGGACGGTTCGGGTCCTGCAGGCCGGCCCGGCTCCGTCGGACGGCGTCGGAGACGGCATGCACGGCGGCGTCCTGGTCGACCATTCGGAGGTGGATCTGGTCCTCCAGCTTCAGGAGCTTCTCACGCTCGGTGGTGAGCATCCGGGCGAGCGGGATGCCGGTCCACTGGCTGACGACCTCGGCAATCTCCTCCGAGTCGACCTCCTTCTTGAGGAGCCTTTGTCCCTCCTTCGAGGGCTGGCCGTCGCCCAGGGCCTCGGCCTCGGCGATCCGCTGCTCCAGGGCCTTGCGCTCGGTGTCGAACGCGGCCAGCTCCTGGTACTGCCGCTCGTCGGGGCGCTCGCCCCGCTGCTGCATGTGACGGATCTCGTCGTAGGCGCGGGCATACTCGGTCTTCACGGCGTCCAGCCGCTCGCGGACCTTCTGCACGTCGCCCAGCCCCGACTTCTCCATCTCCCACTGACCACGAAGATCCTGCAACTCCTTCTCAACCTCGCGGATTTCCTCCTGCACCTCGGCCAGCCGCTCCTGAGCGTGTTCCTCCTCCTCGTTCCGGAGCATCCGCTCGGCAAGCTGGAGCTGCAAGAGCCGGCGCTGGAGGACGTCGATCTCGGTCGGAACGGATTGCAACTCCATCGAGAGCCGGCTGCTCGCCTCGTCGACCAGGTCGATCGCCTTGTCCGGCAGGAACCGGTCGGTGATGTACCGCGAGGCCAGCTTGGCCGCCGTGACCAGCGCCGAGTCTCGGATCTTGACCTTGTGGTGAACCTCGTATCGCTCCTTCAGGCCGCGGAGGATCGCGATCGTGTCGTCCACCGTGGGCTCGCCGACGAAGACCGGCTGGAACCTGCGCTCCAGCGCCGGGTCCTTCTCGATGTGCTCGCGGTATTCGTCGAGGGTCGTCGCGCCGATACATCTCAGCTCGCCGCGGGCGAGGGCCGGCTTCAGGAGGTTGGCGGCGTCCATCGAGCCCTCGGCCTTCCCCGCGCCGACGACCAGGTGCAGCTCGTCGATGAAGAGGATGACCCGGCCGGCCGACTCGGTGACCTCCTTGAGGACAGCCTTGAGCCGCTCCTCGAATTCGCCACGGAACTTGGTTCCGGCGACGAGGGCACCCATGTCGAGCGCGACAACCCGGCGATTCTGGAGCGACTCGGGGACGTCGCCCGAGACGATCCGCTGCGCCAGTCCCTCAACGATCGCCGTCTTGCCGACGCCCGGCTCGCCGATCAGGACCGGGTTGTTCTTGGTCCGTCGCGAGAGGACCTGGACCACGCGCCGGATCTCGGAATCGCGGCCGATGACCGGGTCCATCTTCCCCTTGCGGGCCATCTCGACGAGGTCTCGCCCGTAGCGTTCCAGCGCCTGGTATTTATCGTCGGGGTTCTGATCGGTGACGCGCTGGCCGCCTCGGACCTTCTGGAGCCCCTGCAAGACTTCCTTGTCGGTGATCCCGAGAGCGTTCAACACCCCCTGGGCCTTGCTCTTGACCTTCACGAGGCCGAGGAGCAAATGCTCGACGGAGACATACTGGTCCTTCATCCGCTCGGCCTCGGCGGCCGAGGCCTCGAGGACCTGGTTCAGCTCGGGGCCGAGCGTCTGCTCGCCGCCGCTGACCTTCGGCAGAGCGGAGAGGCCCTGCTCGGCAGCGCGGAGGATCTGCTCCGGATTGACGCCGAGTTGGCCCAGCAGCGACCGGACCACCTGCTGATCCGGGTGCAGCAGCGCGGCCAGCAAATGCATCGGCTCCAGCCGCTGATGCCCCCGCTCTCGGGCGATCGACTGAGCCTGCTGAACCGCTTCCTGACTCTTGAGGGTGAGTTGGTCGAATCGAAAGGCCATGGTCGGGGCCTCTTTTTCTTCGAGGAATCGATTGGCCGGATGGCCAGTCGTCAAGACGTAGCGACCTGAAGGGTCGGCGGATAGATGAAAACGTCGTCGACGAAGATCCCGCCGAACATCTGTCCCCTGAGACGGGTCGGGATCTGTCCCGGAAATTGCCTGTTCATATCCACTGCCGCCTGCGCCAATGGATCTTCACCGCTGATCACTTTCACCCGAAAGGGGTCGAAGAAGGGGGATCGGAAACGATCGGAAAGCCTTGCCACCTCGCCGTAAGCCAGGCCGAAATTCGTATCATCGATCCTGTCAGATGCGAGGTAGAGGTATCGATGGTCGTCGTCGCTGGCCTTGAGCCAGAATGCCACCTTGACGGGGGCATATTGATCGAACTCGCGAGCCAGTCTCCCACCCGCATCGATCTCTTCCATTACCAATGGTTCTTGATCCATGGCAAGACTCCGTCGGCGGGGTCCGATACGGCGGCAAAGAGCACGCGAGCCTGGGACTCGCTCCACTGCTGGTAGCGAGACCTCTCGTTCCAATCCTTCACGGCCAGCCAGTTCGCGTTTCGCACCTTGTTCGTGCTCATGTCTGCATCGCGAAAGCTCCTAAGCCCTGCAACCTCGACCAGAGTATCAATGTGATGCGTGAAAGATCGTACCGCGAGTTCTTTGTCGGGGAAATCATGCAAATTCGTCAACCTGGCGATGCACGCCTTCAACGCGCATTCGACGGCATAGCCGGTCAGATAATAGGCTCCGGACCATTGTCCTGCGTTGAGGAGGGCTTCCGCATCCCTTACTCGCTCCTCGGCGAGTTGCTGAAGCTGAGTCCGATTCACTGCTTTCCTCGAACGCTTGATCCTTACGACGAGGCGAGATCGAGTCGAACAGGACCAGGGGCTGGTGAGAACATGCCTCACCAGCCCCGGTGATCGATTACCGCTTCTCCTCGAACTCCACGTCGATCACGTCATCCGGCTTGCCACCGGGGCCTGCGGCGCCGCCGTCGGGCGAGGGACCGCCATGGCTGGCGCCGGGACCGGGTCCCGCCGCGCCGGGGCCGCCGCCCTGGGCTGGACCCGCGGAATAGAGGTGCTCGGCCATCGCCTGGCTGGCCTTCTGCAACTCGTCGATGGCCTGGTTGAGCGCCGCCGCGTCCTCGCCCTTCTTCGCCTCGTTGACCTTGGCGATCGCGGCGTTCAGGGCGTTGCGGTCGGACTCGCTGAGCTTCTCCTTGTTCTCCTCCAGGAGCTTCTCGAGCTGGTAGACCCGCTGGTCGGCGGTGTTCCGGGCCTCGGCCAGCTCGCGACGCTTCTTGTCCTCGGCGGCGTGCGAGTCGGCCTCGCGCTGCATCCGCTCGATCTCGTCCTTGTTCAGGCCGCCGGACGCCTCGATCCGGATCGCGTGCTCCTTGCCGGTCCCCTTGTCGCGCGCCGTGACATTCAGAATGCCATTGGCGTCGATGTTGAACGAGACCTCAATTTGAGGGACGCCCATCCGGGCCGGCGGAATGCCCTCCAGGTTGAACTCGCCGAGGGCCCGGTTGTCGTTGGCCATCGGCCGCTCGCCCTGGTAGACCTTGATCGTGACAGCCGTTTGGTTGTCCTCGGCGGTCGTGAAGGTCTCCTTCTTCTCGGTCGGGATCGTCGTGTTCTTCGGCACCAGAACGGTCATCACACCGCCCTTGGTCTCCAGGCCGAGCGAGAGCGGAGTGACGTCGAGCAGAACGACGTCGGTGACGCTTCCGGTCAGAACCGCCCCCTGGATCGCGGCGCCAACGGCGACGACCTCGTCGGGATTGACCCCCTTGTGGGGGTCCTTGCCGAAGATGTCCTTGACGATCTGCTGGACGCGAGGCATCCGGGTCGAGCCGCCGACGAGGACGACCTCGTCGATGTCCTTCGGGCTGAGCTTCGCGTCCTTCAGCGCCGTGAGGACCGGCCCCCGGCACCGCTCGAACAGGCTATCGGTCAGCTTCTCGAACTGGGCCCGGGTGATCGACATCGTCAGGTGCTTCGGCCCCGACGCATCGGCCGTGATGAACGGCAGGTTGATGTCGGCCTGGGCC
>DAHZZC010000344.1 GCA_027435495.1 Planctomycetales bacterium | reverse complement strand
GCAAGGCGATCGCCCATGACCGGGTCGTCCGCGCCGCCCGCGAGCGCGGCGCGATGCCGCCGGCGCCCGATCCCCGGCTCGAAGCGCTGGCTCCGTTCGCCCGAGGCGAGAAGCCGGTGATTCTCCACGCCGATCAGGAGGTCGAGATCCTCGACGCCCTGGACCTCGCCCGCGAGCTGAAGCTGAAGGCGATCCTCTCGGGGGCCGGCGAGGCCTGGAAGGTGATCGACGCCTTGAAGGCCGCGAAGTTGCCGGTCCTGCTCGGCGGGACGCTCCGACTGCCCCGGAAGGATTTCGACCCGTACGACGCGGTCTACTCGACGCCCGCGAAGCTGAACGCGGCGGGGATCACGTTCGCGATCCGATCGCAGTACGGCCCCGACGGCCCCGGCGAGGCGACCGCCGCCCGTAACCTGCCGTATGAGGCGGGGGTCGCGGTGGCGTTCGGGCTCCCCGAGGCCGACGCCCTGAAGGCGATCACGATCGAGCCGGCCCAAATCCTCGGGATCGCCAATCAGGTCGGCTCGATCGAGCCAGGCAAGCGGGCGAACCTGGTCGTCACGGCCGGCAACATCCTCCAGCCGACGACCTCGGTCGTCTCCCTCTTCATCGACGGCAAACCGGTCCGCCCCGAGAGCAAGCACACGCGGCTCTACCAGAAGTACCGCCACCGCCTGGACGAGGTCCGATCGGGCCGCGCCCGGATGGGGATCGACCCAGTCTCGACGAGCGAGGTCGGCCGACGTCAGGCAAAGCCGACCACTGCGGGCGGGTCGGGCTCGTAAAGGGCAATTCTGGGGGCTCGAACATCGGTCCGCGGCGTTCGAGCTGCCAGAAATCATTTAATAGACCGACCCAGCTAGCCTCGCAATCCGCTTGTAATTGACGAACCTACAACAAGCGCGTATTTTATAAAGAAGTTCTTTCTTCGACTCGCCTATCTAAAACCCAGTGAGGCATCATGAACCGTCTCGGCCGAAACGACCCTTGCTGGTGTGGCTCTGGCAAAAAATTTAAAAATTGCCACATCCGTAGACACGAGCAACCGGAGATTCCAATCTGGGAGGCTGCGGCGAGACTCCGGGCGATTCACGGTACTAAACAGTGCCTCCACCCCTCAGCATCGAGATCCGCCTGCGGCGGTAAAATCGTTCGCGCCCACACAGTACGTAGGAGCGCGGATTTGAAGGCCATTGCCCGGGACGGCCACGTCTATCAAGGGGCGGCCGATCTAATGACACTACAACGCACCGGAGGCAAGGTCTCTCCGCGGCTCGTCGGCATCAATGAAGCCTCAACCTTCTGGGGATTCTGTCAGGCCCACGACTCCGCAACGTTCGCGCCTCTGGAGACGAGGATATTTGGCCCCACAGAGGAACAGGCGTTCCTACTTGCCTACCGCCCCCTAGTCAAGGAGTTGTATCTGAAGCAGCGACAGCTCGAAACGAGTGCTGTGATGCGCGACATGGATAGAGGCAAGCCGCCGTTCGATCAGTTCTTGCTCCAAGAATTCGCTACCGATTACGCCACTTCGGTTCAGGCAGCAATATCGGATCTTACGCATCACAAGTCGAACATCGACCGCTTACTTCTGGCCCGGCAATTCTCCTCTGTCAGGTTCGTTTGCCTTCACTTCGACCGCGCGCCGGACATTATGTGCAGCGGATTTCTCCAGGCGCTCTACACATTCGGGGGCACGCCCATCCAAGATCTGCTAGACAATAGCGTCCTGGAGCAGTTCGGAGTCTCGCTGATTGCCACCGAGAAGGGCGGCGCTGCGGTATTCTCATGGCTGGACAACAGCGACGCCACCAGCGGGATACTTGTCGATTCCTTGCTGAGTTTGCCCTATCCCGAGATACCGGACGCTCTGGTGCGGTTTGTGCTCAGCGAGATGGAGAACTGCTTTATCCGCCCGGAATGGTGGGAGTCACTCGACGCAGACACACAGCACACGCTGATGGATCGCATGAATCACAACGTTAATCCACTCAAAACCACACAAACCGATCACCTTATTGACGACGGCGTTCGAGTGGCCACCTGGAAGGTCACGCACGTCGATCAAAAGCGAAGTTGATTTTGCTCATCCCAGCACGGAATAATAGTATCGTCTGAATACGTAAATCTGCACATGCTGCGAATTCACAATTGAAGTATATTCGATGGCCAACTGTCCAAAATCTACATGTCCACCATGTCCCCTCCACTGGGAGGTCGCCCTCATCGCTCACTGGGGAAGGGCAGACCGGAGAGGCGGCAGATTTCGCGGAGCAGCGGCGCCGGAACCAGGCCCCCCGTCTCGCGGATGTCCGACGCGGCAAACTCCGTCGTCCAGTCGCAAACTGCCACGGTATCCTCGCGAAGTCGCGTGATGCTGCGGCCCTCGGGGTCGGCCGGGAGGCGCACCTCCATCGGCTCAAGCGGATCACCGAATCGGGTCGAGCAGACGACTGCGATCAACGAACCGGTCCGGAGGATCTCGGTGCGCCGGCTCGCCACGATCATCGGGCGAGTTTTGCCGTCGCCCCGATCGCCGGGATAGACCCCCCAGAAGATGCGACCGGGGCCGAGCGGGTCCATTCGGTTGCCGGGTCGGTCCTTCAGGTTCCGTAGCGGGCGGGGCGGGGATTCTCGGGCCGAAGGAAGGGGCGAGCCTCCTCGATCGCAGGCAACTCGGGCTCGAGGTCCCACAACTCGATCTGGCAGCGGCCTTCCTCGACCGCCCCTCGCAAGTCGTCCAGGCCCTCGACGTCGTAGCCCCTGGCGGAGAGATCCTCACCCATCCGCAAAAAAGCCTCCGACGCGGCGACCAACGAACGATAGGCCTTGTCGTATTCCGCCCAGACCGGATCCGAGGGATCCACCTTACCAGCGAGGGCACGGCCTTGCAGGTCCGCCTCGATCTGGACCAGCCCCCGGAACAGGCGTACGCCCCAGCCGAGAATCTCCTCGACGTCCCGGCAATACGTCGCTTCGTCGTGGCTGTCCTTCCACGACGGATTGGATTCGGCGTAGGCCCGAATCAGGTGACTTGTCGTGCGAAACGCGGGCATGTGCGGCCTTCCTGGGTAGCGGGACGGCGACCATTCTCGCTAGTTGAGGGCCCGGTTTACCCAAACATAGTCTATCGCGCAAGACCGCGCGACTCCAGGCGATCCCAGACCACCCCGCCGGTCCCGGCGCCGGCTTGGCGCCCCTTTGGCACGCCCCGTAAGATATTCGTTCGTGTCTGTCCGGATCTCGACGCGACGAGCCCGAGGAGCCGAAGGTGACTTCCGATCGTGTCCTGGAGAGCCTGCGGGAAGCCGTCCGGATCTCGCCGGAGAACGTCCCGCTGCGGAGGCACCTGGCCGAGACCCTCCTGACGCACGGCCATCCCGACCTCGCCGAGGCCGAGTTCCGCGAGGCGATGACCCTCGCCCCGGACGACCCCCACCTCAAGGTCGGGCTCGCCAACGCCTTCCTCCAGCAGGGGAAGAACAACCTCGCCGTCGTTTTGCTGGAGGGCGTCACCCGGGCGCCCGGCGCACCGCCGCTCGCCTCGGTTTTGCTCGCACGGCTCCTCTTCGCCGCCGGCGAGGTCGAGGAGGCCGTCCGCCACTACCGACGGGGCGTCGAGGCCGATCCCTCCGTCGCCGATTCCGCGTTCGCCGACCGACTCGGCATCCAGATCCCTGGCGATG
>DAHZZC010000343.1 GCA_027435495.1 Planctomycetales bacterium | reverse complement strand
GGACGGCGGCACCCTCGCCCAGGACGAATCCGTCACGCTCGGCGTCAAAGGGGCGAGAGACCTCGACCGGGGGGCGAAGCGACTGGCTGACCGCCTTCATGGCCGAGTAGGCAACCAGAAGTTGCGGATCGAGCCGGCTGTCGCAGCCGCCAGCGAGCATCACGTCGGCATCGCCCCGCGCGATCAGCCGGAACGCCTCACCAACCGCCTGTGTCCCGGCCGCACAGGCCGTCACAATCGTATTGTTTGGTCCCATCGCATGGTGCAAGATGGAGATGTGCGCTGCCGCCATGTTCGGCAGGTGTTGCAGGAGCCAGAGCGGGAAGATCGACTCGGATCTCGCCTGCATGAACCGCCCGACGTCAAATGTCCCATCGGCACCCAGACCCTGCAAGATCGACGGCACCAACTCACCGACATCGATCGGCGTGATCCCAGTCCCCATGCAGACACCCAGCCGGGAGGGGTCGAGGCTCTCGGTATCGAGCCCCGAGTCCTCCACCGCCATCGACGAGGCCCCCACGGCAAACTGCACCGCCCGGCTCATCAGCTTGAGGTTCTTCTTGTGCTCGCCCAGATAGGGCGTCACATCAAAGTTCTTCACCTCGCCTGCGATCTTGATGTTCAGCCCGGAGGTGTCGAAACTTCGAATGTAGTCCACCCCCGACCGCCCCTCGAAGATCGCCTCGCAGAATTCGCGACGGCCGACGCCATTCGGCGCAACAATGCCAATCCCGGACACGACCACGCGGTGCATTGTTCCTCCCACGCTCAATCGTCGCTTATTCCCAGATGATCTGTGGGCGTTTCCTCACTTCCCTCCTGTCCCTCCTGGAACCAATCATCAAAATCTGCCTCCTCGACCAGGCACTTTCCCTCACCTGGCCCGCGACCGTCGGGGACTGCTCCGCCCCGCTCGTCCGCTTTCTTGCTGTTCCAGCCGCTTCTCGGCCGCTCTCATGTCCCCTGAGATCGGCAACACTCGGAACCGGAATTCGCTCTATCCAACCTCGTTCCACCTAGACCTTACCTCTTTCTCTTAGTTTACCACCTGCGAACGTCGATGGCAAACAGGTTGAGAGTTATGGGCAAATTGCGCGGTCGGGGTTGACCCTGACTGTCGCAGGATGATGATGGAACCTCTGGGTTTCGGTCGGCGTCCGGGTAGGATGGAGTCCCGGAGCAACCGTGCCGGGGATGGATAGGTTTCAGATTTTTCGAAGGAGAGAGGACAATCATGCCGCTTGCGCTGGCAGAACGTTCCACATTGATTGCACCGTCGGCGACGCTGGCGATGGCGGCCGAGGCGAAGCGATTGAAGGGACAGGGGATCAAGGTGCTGGATTTTGCCCTGGGCGAGCCCGACTTCGATACGCCAGCCAACATCCAGCGAGCGGCGATCCGGGCGATGGAGTCGGGGCAGACTCATTACACGCCGCCGGCCGGCATCCCCGAGTTGCGTTCGGCGGTCGCCGAGCAATACTCGAAGAGTCAGGGCTTGCCCACTGAGGCGGCCCAGGTCGTCATCTCCAACGGGGCCAAGCACTCGATCCACAATGCGCTGATGGCGGTCTGCGGGCCCGGGGACGAGGTGATCATCCCCGCGCCTTACTGGGTGAGCTACTCCGATCTGGTCAAGTTGACTGGTGCCACGCCGATCGTTCTGGAGACGACTGAGGCGAGTGGATTCAAGCTGACGCCGACCCAGTTTCTTGCGGCGGTCACCCCCCGGACGAAGCTTCTAATGATCAACAGCCCGTCCAACCCGACGGGCGTGGTTTACTCACGCGGCGAGCTGGAGGCACTGGCGGACGCTGTTCTGACGACCGACGTGGGTGTCCTTTCCGATGAGATCTACGAGCAACTGACCTACGGCGACGTTCAGCCGACCTGTTTCGCGACGCTCCGACCCGGGCTCGCCGATCGGACGATCACGATCTCCGGGGTCAGCAAGACCTACGCGATGACCGGATGGCGCATCGGGTGGTCAGTGGCCCCGGTTTCGGTCTCGAAGTTCATGGGCGACCTTCAGAGCCAGGAAACGAGCAACCCGTGTTCGATCAGCCAGTGGGCGGCTGTTGAGGCGATCGCGGGGCCGCAGGACGCGGTTGTCACGATGAAGGCCGAGTTCGCCCGTCGTCGTGAGTACGTCCTCCAGCGGATTGAGGGCTTGCCGGATGTGCATTGCCTGCCGCCGGGCGGGGCCTTCTACGCTTTCATGAATGTCTCGGCGCATTTCGGCCGGACGCTCGGCGGCAAGGCGATCACCGATTCGACGTCGTTCTGCCTGACCGCGCTCGCACAGGCTGGCGTGGCGCTGGTGATGGGCTCGGCGTTTGGGGCTGAAGGGTTCGCCCGGCTTTCGTTCGCCACCGACATGAAGACCCTTGAACAGGGCTTCGACGCACTCGACAGGTTCCTGCGCGACTAATGAAGAATGAAGAGGGCGGGGGCGCGGAACGCCCGGAAATCGCGGTTGTGAGACGGGGCGGAATGCGATAGGCTGCCCGCCCCGTCACCGGGATCATCTCGCGCCCGCATTCTCTCGATCATAATGGAAGTGGGACGACCAACGCCTCGCGCGGGCCTTTCACGGGGAGAGTGGCCTCATGCCTCTCGGGCGACGAATCGGGCTCGTGATGGCGATAACGGCCGCCCTTGCCGGTTGCAGGGCCGGCAGCATGGGGTCGCTCTCGATGCTGCCGAGGCGGAGTCCGCCTGGGGTCAGCTTCGACCTCGACGGATTCGTCGCGCAGCACAACCGGAACTCCGAGTCGATCGAGAGTCTGGAGGCCCGGCCAACAGTGCAGGTGGCGATGGGGCGGCTCTTCCAGGCCAGGGCCGATGGTAAGATGGCGCTCGAGCGCCCCAGAAACTTCAAGCTGGTCCTCGAGGCCGAGGGCGTCCAGCAGGCCGACCTCGGCTCCAATGACCGCGAATTCTGGTTCTGGCTCACCAGCGAAAAGCAGGACCAGAAATGGATTTACTGGTGTAACTACCGCGATCTCGAGTCGAGCGAGCTACCGGTCACGTATCAGCCTGACTGGATTATCGAGGCGATGGGGTTGAAGTCGATCACGGCCGAGGAGACCGGCGCCATTCAGGTCCGGCGGAGCGAGTCGGGCACCGTTCGGCTTGTCTTCCCGACCACTCGCGACCGTGGCGAGCCCTACACACGTGAGATGCTGATCTCGACGACGGACCGTCGAATCAGGAAACTGCAAATCTACAGTGTTGGCCCGCCTCGTGTCCTGATCGCCGAGGCGATCCCCAGTGACTACCAGTCGTATCCGATCGGCTCGCCGTCGGCCGGCGAGACCTGCTTCCTGCCGCAGCGTCTCCGCCTCGAATGGAAGCGGGAACGGTTGGTACTGGATGTCGCTGTTGGACGTGAGATGCAGGTCAACCGCTTCGAGCCCGAGCGGGCGGCCGACCTCTTTGTCGAGCCCGAGCTGCCTGGCTATCAGCGGCTGAATCTCGCCGAGTTGAGCCAGGGCGCACGGTCGAACAGTCGTCGGACCCGGACCCGACAGACCATTCCTTCCCCCGATCCTTCGGAGGACGTCCACCTCGGCAAGCCTGCGCCGATCGGGGAAGATGTGAAAACCGTCCCCGGGGTCGGCCGTGCATCGGCCCTATCGACGCCCCCGGCTGAAGATGGCGTGCCGCCGCTGCCGTCTCGGGAAGACGTGGTCGGCAGGCCGACCCCGCGACCGCCTTCCAGCGGACCGGTTGTGGCGCCTTCCTCGGCGATGATCAGCGCGCCCGGGCGGGATCTCTCGATCGAGTGATCCGCCGGGCGCTCCGAAGGAAGTGAGCTGGGACGGTCAATCCGTCCTCAGCCCGCGCTTCGCTGTTCGGCAGCCTCGCGAAGGCGCTTGCGTGCCCTGGCGAGGATCGGCCCGATGGTATTCTCCGGGATGCCGAGCCTCTTGCTGATCTGCCGGTAATTCTGGTACTTGAGATGATAGAGCCGGATGACCTCAGCCTCTCGCGGAGAGAGGTCCTCGAGCATCCGTTCCACCTCCTCGGCCGAGGCGAGCGCCTCGGTGTCATCGGGCGAGCCGTCTTCGGTGGCTGCACGATGGGCGTTGGTATGGCCCAGTTCTTCCTCACGATGGCGGCGGATCAACTCCTTGACGGCTGTCCGTCGAGCGATCACCGTCAGGTAAGTGGGGAGGGAACTGACCCCCTTGAATCGACGGAGGACGGCAAAATCGTCATCGACGATCTTCAGAAAGATCTCGGCGGCGATGTCCTCGGTATCCTCGGCGGAGACGAGTCGACTTCGCGCATGGGCCGCATGCTGGATGACGTGGTAGATCAGCCCCATGTAGCGATCGACAAAGTCATTCCAGGCACCGGGCTCCTTCCGCACGCAGCGGTCGAGCAAGTTTCGATCGATGTCACGCAAAGGCACGGCCCGGCCTCCTCAGGACGAAGAAGGCATCCGTCGAGGTGTGGGAATATCCCGATCCGGGGATACGCTCTAGTCGCTTCCTAATTCTAGCACAGTCGGCGCCCCAAGCAACCGACCCGATGAATTGCTAACCGCATGCCATCGCTATTGATATTAGGCGCGACCCGGCAAGGAGTCCAGCGGGGTCGCCGAGGCAGGGCCGTTTCATTCTCAGATCGGGGTTGACAGGATTTCGAGAGCTTTCTCGGGGTGGCAGACGTAATGGCGTGTTGCTGCCGCGGCGCTCTTGTGCCCCTGGCGATC
>DAHZZC010000342.1 GCA_027435495.1 Planctomycetales bacterium | reverse complement strand
TCCTGGATGCCGAAGAGGTCAGCGCCGTCACCATCCGCGGCGAGGGGCATTTCTTCGGGGCCAACGTGGCCGAGATTCGGTATTGCCCGAGGTCGTACTCCCGGCGGGAGGCGATCGCCGCGATCTACCAGCGGCTCGCCGGCAGCCATCCAACCAACGGCAACGGCCAGACGAACGGCCACACGGCCAACGGCAACGGCCAGACAAACGGTCATTCGGCCAACGGAAACGGCCAGACGAACGGTCATTCGGCCAACGGCAACGGACATGGCCACGGGAACATCAACGGCCAGGCGATGGCGAATGGGAAATCGGCCCCACACTCAGGGACGGAAAAGCTCAAGGACCAAGTCCAAAAGTACAGGCCCGGTCTACTGAGCAAGCTGCCGAAGCTGCGGGTAGGACGTCGGCAGGCGGCGGAAATCGCGCCGAATTCGGAGTGGAAGCTGCTCCACGAGGCCCCGGGCCGGCTTCGACTTCAGAACGACAAGCTGCATCGTCGGCGCGAGGTCTGCCAGGCGATCGAGCGTGAGCTGATGAGCGTCCTGGGGATCGACAACTACCGGACGAGCACGCGCACCGGGACGGTCCTGATCCAGTACGATCCGCGGCAGCTCAGCAAGGCGCAGGTGGTCGAGATTCTCGACTCGGCCATGGCGCCGATCGAGATCCCGGCGAAGAAGGATAAGGTGGACCTGCAACTGCCGCTCTGCACGCTCTCGCTTCCGCTGGCGGCGACGGCGCAGTTTGTGATGCCTCCGTTGATGCCTGTGGCGGCGGGCCTGTTTCTCTACACCTCGATCCCAACGTTCAAGGCCGCGCGAGAGGTGCTGTTCGAGGAGAAGCGGCTGGGCGTTGACGTGCTCGACGCGATCGTGGTGGTCGGCTGCATCAGCACGTTGCAGGTCTTCCCGGGCTCGGTCCTCTGCTGGTGCCTGGGCTTTGGCCGGGTGCTGGTGAAGAAGACGCAGGACGATTCGAAGCGACTGCTGCTCAATGCTTTCGGCAAGCAGCCGAGGTACGTCTGGCTGTATCGCGACGGCGTCGAGGTGCAGGTCTCGATGGACCGGCTCCAGGCCGGCGACGTGATCGTCGTGAATACCGGCGAGGTCGTCCCGGTCGACGGGTTCATCAAGGAAGGCATGGCGATGATCGATCAGCACGCCCTGACCGGTGAATCCACGCCGGCCGAGAAGGGGGTGGGCGATCGCGTCTTCGCCTCGACGGTGATGGTCGCGGGGAAGGTCTTCGTCGAGGTCGAGAAGGCGGGGAACGAGACGGCCTCGGCCAAGATCAGCCAGATCCTGAACGACACCGCCGGCTACAAGCTGACCTCGCAGCACAAGGGGGAGCGGCTGGCCGACAAGGCCGTGATCCCGACGCTCGCCCTGGCGAGCCTGGGCATGGCGACCCTCGGCCCCGCGGGGGCGGTCGCGATTCTCAACAGCGACTTCGGCACCGGCATCCGGATGGCGGCCCCGCTCGCGATGCTCTCGTCGCTGGCCCTCTGCGCCCACAAGGGCATCCTGGTGAAGGACGGCCGGGCACTTGAGCTGATGAACGAGGTCGACACCGTTCTCTTCGACAAGACCGGAACGCTCACCCGAGAGCGCCCGGAGGTCGGCCGCGTGATCGCTTCCAACGGCCACGACCCGGCCTCGATCCTCCGCTATGCGGCCGCCGCCGAGGCGAAGTTTGCCCACCCGATCGCCAAGGCGATCTTGCATGCCTTCGAGGCCACCGGCGATCCGCTCCCGCCGATCGACGACTCGCGCTATCACGTCGGCTACGGGATCACCGTGCAGGTCGAGGGGCACACGATCCGGGTCGGCAGCGCCCGGTTCATGGACCTGGAGAACATCCCGATCCCCGACGACGTCCAGCAGGCCCTCGACGAGGCCCATCGCGAGGGGAACACCCTCGTCATGGTCGGCGTCGACGATCAGCTCGGTGGTGCCCTCGAATTGCAGGCCGCGGTCCGGCCCGAGGTCCGCTCGATCATCGAGGGATTGCGGAAGCGCGGGATCAAGCACATCGCAATCATCTCCGGCGACCACGACGCCCCCACCCGGAAGCTCGCCGAGTCGCTCGGCATGGACCGCTACTTCGCCCAGGTCCTTCCGGCCGACAAGGCCGAATACGTCGAACGGCTCCAGAAGGAAGGGAAGAAGGTCTGCTTCGTCGGCGACGGGATCAACGATTCGATCGCCCTCAAGAAGGCGAACGTTTCGATCTCGCTCCGGGGCGCCACCTCGATCGCGACCGACACGGCGCATATCGTCTTCATGGAAGAAGGCCTCTCGAAGCTCTGCGACCTTCGCGACATCGCCCGCGACCTCGATAGAAACGTCAAGCGAAGCTGGCAGTTGATCCTGGCGCCAAACGGACTCTGCATCGCCGGCGCGTTCACGATGGGCTTCGGCGTGATGATGTCGGTGT
>DAHZZC010000341.1 GCA_027435495.1 Planctomycetales bacterium | reverse complement strand
AACAGGGCCGCAAGCCGATGTCCGAGTGCCCCGATGGGCTCCTCGTTCCGTTCCTCGATGGCATGGTCTCCGCCGCGCGGGGGGCTACCCGGATGGTCGACGGCCATGAACTTTCGTACGGATATCGCGACCGATCGGCGTTTGTTGAGGCCCGGCGTGCCATCACCCGAGACGCCGCCGCACTCGCCGACAATCCAGCCGCCTACGCCCGCGTGATCTCCGCCGGCTTCGGTCTCTGGCTCGATCACGACTGGCGGAAGAACGGATGGCACGTCGACGACCCCTCGAAGAACGATTTCACCCCCGCCGGCTTCGAGAGATCGCTCCGATCCGCGCTGGAGCTGTCCGACGAGTATGTCTGGATCTATACAGAGACCCCTCGATGGTGGTCCGTCCGGGGAGGACCGGTCGCACTGCCTCCGGCGTATCCTGAAGCGATCCGCCGCGCCCGCTCGGGCGATTGAGCGTCGGCCGGGTGACGGTTTCCGTCGCGATGTTGCGACGGGTCAACAGCCGGAGAAAAATTCCCGGCGACGGCAGGGTAGAGATTGGAGGAGGGGCACCCTCGGCCCGCTGCGGGCGACTGGGTGAGATTCGTGACCTAGATTTGGATCAAGAGAACTCGGCGTCAGACCCCGTGGCTGGCCTTCCGGCGATGGCGGCCGGGGCGGATCGCCGCGGCGCCGTGTTCGTGAGCCGATCGACGGACGCGAAGGTCCCGTTGGGATTCCGATTCGACGACAGGACCCTGGCCCGGATGGAATCGAGTGAGCTCGGTCCCAGGTGGTTCTCGATCGCGGCGAGCGGCGAATCCGATCAGCTCGACGAGTGAGACCCACGATCGGAAGCCAGCGAGTCGGTCGTGGTCGAGTCCCTTCGGAATCGATCGCTGTCCGGACCGACCCCAGCCCCCGACCACCAGTTGCTTCGGAACGGAGGCGATTCCCGATGAGCATCGCAATCGAGTCTCGGTTGAAGGCGGCCGATCCCGCCGCCGCGATCCTCCAGGAAGCGACGGCCCTGGAGGATCTCCTGCGCACGGAATTCGAGACACCGTTCCGGTTTCTCGACGCATCGACCGGCCGACGGGTTGTTGTCCCTGATCAGGAGGACTTGCCAGTGGACCTGGAGCCGCCCACGGCCCTCTCGGCGGTCGAACGAGCGGAGGTCTCGCTGATACAAGGCGGTCGCTACCGGATCGCGATCCCGATCGACGTCCCGGGCCCATCGCGCCTGGTCGCCCTGGGCGTGATCGCGGGACTGGCCCGTACGCCGGAAGAGGCGTCGCAGGAGCGATCGCGGCTGGAGCGATGGTCCCGATCGGTGCAGGACCGGATCGCCGGAGACCGTGAGGTCCGCAACCGTCGGCGGAGCCAGGCCGAGCAGGATCGGCAGTCGATGGTCGCCTGGGAGGCGATGATTGCCCTCGACCGCCTGCATCGCGGCGCCCGCATTCACAGGGAGCCAAACCGGGAGCGGCAGCGGATCCTTCGAGCGGCCGCCGAACTCGTCGGCGCGCAGATGATGGCCTGGGTGCCCGTCCAGAATGACGAGGATATCGTTCTCGAGGGCGATCGCCTGCTTTCGCCCTGGGATAGCAGTCGACTTGCGAATGTCCTGTCCGGCCAGACGAATGGGGAAGAGTCGGGCTATCTCCTCATCAACGAGGTTTCCCAATCGAGCTGGGGGCCGCGGTTCCCGCAGGTCGTCAACCTGCTGGCCATCCCGGTGACCGACCGGAAGCTCGCAGGATGGGTCCTGGCGCTGAACCGCCGGCGATCCTCGCCGAGGAGCCCGACCGCCCGCGAGCCGAGGTTGCCTCGCTCCGCCGTCCGCGACGACCTGGAGGCGGGGCCATCGCCGGGCTTCCGGCGGTCGGACGCGGCGCTGCTGCTTCCGTTCGCCTCGCTGATCGGCTTGCAGTCACGGGCCTCGCGGCGGTACTTGCACATCAAGGACCTGCTCGTCGGCCTGACACGCTCGCTCACCGCGGCGATCGACGCCAAGGACGCCTACACCTACGGCCACAGCGAGCGGGTGGCGAGGGCCGCGGTTGAACTGGGCCGCGAGCTGGGCCTCCAGGAGGACGAGCTGAGCGATATCTACCTGACCGGCCTGCTCCACGACATCGGCAAGATCGGCGTCCGTGACGACGTCCTGACCAAGCGCGGGCCGCTGACCGACGAGGAATTCAAGCACATTCAGCAGCACGTGGTCATCGGCCACCGCATCCTGGCCGGCCTCAGCGCCATCGAGCACCTGCTCCCGGGCGTGCTCTACCACCACGAACGGTACGACGGCAAGGGCTACCCCGAGGGCCTCCAGGGAGACGCGATCCCAATGCTGGCCCGGATTCTTGCCGTCGCCGATAGCTTCGACGCCATGAGCACCTCGCGGCCCTACCGGACGGCCATGCCATTCGAGAAGGTCGATGAGATCCTTCGGAACGGCGGCGGGACCCAGTGGGACCCCGTCGTCATCCAGGCCTACATCCGGTGCCGCGATCGCCTCAAGGCGGTCCGCGAACGCGGGATCGGCGAATCCCTCCGCGACGCCCTCGACGGCGCTCTCCGCCACGGCCAGCGCGCCCACGAGTTCGCCAGCATGGAAGCATCGATGATTTGAGTTTTCCGGTCACGCGGGCAACCGACGCATTGGAAGGCGGTGAGACAAACGCGTCGGGGTTCGGTAAAATCGGTGAAGGCTCCGCGGACCGACGACACGGACGACTGACGCTGGCGTACCCGATGCCCGTTCATATTCGATTCGATGGCGAGGTGGTCGTCCTGAGCAACTTCGCCAGGCTCATGAACGATCCGCGCTACGTCGACGCCGCGCGCGAGGTCGGCGAGTTGATCGAGCAGGGCACTCGGCAATTCGTGATCGATCTGACGGGATTCCGCGAGACGGGGGCGAGCTTTCTGGGCGTGCTGATGACGATCACGCGACGAATCCGCCAGGGTCGCGGCGAGGCGGTCCTGGCGCACCCAAGCCGCGAGATGGAGCAGTTCCTCCTGGGCGAGATGCAAATGGAGGAATTCTGGGACATCTTCCCCAGCGTGGCGGAGGCCGTCGCATTCTACCGCGATCGCGATCGGTCCGAAGGCGGCGAAGAGGAGACGACATGGGAGTCGGGATCGACGTAACGGGCCGGTGCCGGGCACTCGCGGGGGATTCGGAGCGGTGGCTCGATCGAGCCCGATCGTGGATCGAACAGAACGCCGGCGAGCCGATGGAGTCGGTGCGTCCCGGGCGAGTCGGCGACGATCATCCGGCCGTTCTGGCGACCCTGCACCCGTGCGCCGAGGATCTTGAGATCGCCCATCTCGGGGCGGGACGTCTGCGAGTCCGCGCCAAGACCTCGACCGTCGGGCCCGGCTATCACGGCTACCTGCGTGACCTGCTCGTCCGGATCGGCGAGGATTTGGGCGTCGAGTGGGAGACGTCCGAGGAAGGAGAAGGATTCCTCGAAACCGGCGATCGCCGTGCACTCGAGGCCGAGTTTCTCGACTGGCTGGGCGGAGTCGCTCGAGTCGTGCGCGAGGGACTCGACCGGGATTATCACTGGATGATGATCTCGATGGCGATCGGGCACCAGTACCCGCACCACGGCCCGCTGGTCACGCCGATGGGCCCGCGCGATGTCGATTGGCTGGAGGCGGTCGCGGCCGACCCGTCGCGGGGGATCGACCTGTTCCCCTGGTGGGAGCCCGACCTCGGGGCACCGTTTTACCTGGGTCGGGCGAAGGCGCGGATGTGGCGCGACGTTCGATGGCGCGACCCGCTCGCCGAGGACGAGGGCCGGCTGTTGATGGACGTGCATCTCGACCTCGCCCGGGCTTACCGCCTCGACCCGGCACTCGATTACCCCTGGCGCGAGTGGGCCGAGTTGATCGGGCCGATCGAGTCGCATTTCGGTTATCTGGAGATGTCGGGCGACAACCTCGAAACCGAGATCCAGCAGCGGGCTCGAGCGATCGGGGCGTCGGTCCCTCGGATCGGATACCGGAGGCGCCCGGTCCGCGTGGAGCTGACGGACGGCTGGTCGATCGAGATCCCCGGCGAGATGGCCGAGGAGTGGGACGACGAGGAACTCTGGATCGCACGCGACGAGGGGCGGGCCATCTTCTTCAAGTCGTACAGCGTGACCCGGGACGACGGCGACGCCCCGCCGGCCGCCGAGATCCTCGACGGCCTGACCCTCCCCGATGGCCGGGCCGTCGACCACCGCGAGGGGCCGGTCTCGGGCCGGGCGGTTCTGACCTCGCCCGACGGCGACGAGGACCCGGGCTGGCAGCTCATCGGCCATCACGTCGTCGACGGTGGCCTGGCCGCCTGCAACATCATCTTCGGCGACGCCGACGATTGCGACTGGGCGATCGCGACCTGGCGGTCGCTCGGGCACTCCTCTCAGGTCAATTAGCTGCGCCCCCGTTGTCGCGTTCTGGCATGAGGCGGATGGATTTGATAGGATGTGGCGCAGCGGGCGGGCTCGTTGGCCCAGGTCGGAGGATTTGTAAAACTAGCTGCGTCCTTGCGCCAAGAAGCTCGGAAAAGGAGGATCGCTCACAACGAGAAACCTTTTACAGGAACCCTGCGGGTAACCAATCCCGTCCGGCAAAGCCGGGCCAGCAGCCGGAAGCGAGTCTTGCGTGGTGGCGGGCGACCTCCACTGCGAAGCGTAGACAGCGAGACCAAACGCTATGTGATTGAGCCCCGAAATCTCCTTGTCGTGAGCCCTCGTCTTGGACGCTCGCGGGGGCCGAGCTGGGCATTAGCTACACCTGGTCCCACAGGCGTGCCCGGTCACACCGGGGTCGGAGGAACATGGCGAATGGTCAGAAGGGTTCCCCGGGAACTTGGGAGGCCTTGTCGTCTCC
>DAHZZC010000340.1 GCA_027435495.1 Planctomycetales bacterium | reverse complement strand
AACAACGGCTCGATCTCGGCACACACTCCGAGACCGAACTCCGCCCCCTACACGGCGACGAAGCACGCGATCACCGGCCTCACGAAGTCCTCGGCGCTCGACGGCCGCAAGCACGGAATCGCCTGCGGCCAGATCGATATCGGCAACGCGGCCACCGAGATGACCGAGCGCATGAAGAACGGCGTCCTCCAGCCCGACGGCTCGATCGCCCCCGAACCGACCATCGACGTGGAGCACGTCGCACGGGCGGTCGTCTACATGGCGAGCCTCCCGCTCGACGCCAACGTCCTCTTCCTGACCGTCATGGCCACGCAGATGCCGTACGTCGGCCGGGGCTGAGAACACCACGGCCAAGGCTAAAAAACCGGAGCAACCACGAAAACGCGAAATAAATAGAAGACCAAATGCACAATTTCGCATTGTCCTCTTTCGTGATTTTCGTGTTTTTCGTGGTTGCTCCCTGTTTTTGGATTCCGTGATGGCTCCCCGTTTTTCGTGGTCAGCCCGCGGGGAAGGGGTTGCGCTCCGCGAACCCGCGCTGGTGCCAGTAGGGATAGACCATCGGGATCGCGCTTGCGGCGTCGAGGCGGGCGACCTGATCGGTGGTGAGGTTCCAGCCGACCGCTCCGAGGTTCTCCCGCAACTGTTCCTCGTTCCGCGCCCCAATGATCACCGTCGAGACGGTCGGGCGCTGGAGCAGCCAGTTCAGCGCGATCTGTGGGACCGACTTCCCCGTCTCGGCCGCGACCTCATCAAGGGCGTCCACGACCCGGTAGAGATTCTCTTCCGGGACTTGCGGACCGATCTCGGTTGCGAGCTGGCTCTGGAGCCGGCTCGTCGATGGGAGCGGCTGCCCGCGCCGGATCTTCCCCGTCAGCCTTCCCCAACCGAGCGGACTCCAGACCACGGTCCCCACCTTCTGGTCGACCGCCATCGGCATCAACTCCCACTCGAATTCGCGGCCGACCAGGGAGTAATACGCCTGATGGGCGACGTAACGCGACCACCCGTACCGCTCGGAGACCGCCAGCGACTTCATCAGGTGCCATCCCGAAAAGTTCGAGGCACCGATGTAGCGGATCTTGCCGGCGCGGACGAGGTCATCCAGCGTGCCGAGCGTCTCCTCGACGGGGGTCATCGCGTCGAAGCCGTGAAGCTGGTACAGGTCGATGTAATCGGTTCCAAGCCGTCGAAGACTTGCCTCAACCGTCCGAATCAGGTGGAACCGCGACGAGCCGACGTCGTTCGGGCCGGTCCCTGCTCGGAAGGTCCCCTTGGTCGAGATCAGGACCCGATCCCGACGTCCCTTGATGGCCTCTCCCAGGATTTCTTCGGCCCTGCCCTGAGAGTAAATGTCGGCCGAGTCGAACATCGTCAGGCCGGCGTCGAGACCGATGTCGACCAGCCGGGTGGCCTCCTCGACGTCCGTCGATCCCCACGCCTTGAATAGCTCGCCACCGCCGCCGAAGGTCCCGGTGCCCAGGCTCAAGACAGGGACACGGAACCCGGAACCGCCCAGGTATCGGTAATCCATGAACGAGAAGCTCCTCGCGAAAGGTCCAGATGGGATCTCGATCGACACGATATCGTAGGGATTCGGGGCAAGAGAGGATCGGCCGGGAAATTCTCACCGGCTCGGGAGAGGGCCCGGGGTAAGATGGGAAGCAGCGGGCGGAATGCCCTTTCACCAGGGTCGCGAGCGGGTTATAATCGATTTGTTGGAATACGAAGGAGCCCGCGACGTCGATCCACGGGATACCGTCCTCGCCTGCCCCTCTCGCCTTCCCTCCGGCCGGGCCGTCCGTGTCGGCCCCCCCGTTTCGATGCGACCCGTGAGACGATCGTTGGGTCGGACACCCCTTCGTGGAGCATGATGGTGGGCAGGAAATTGTACGTCGGGAACCTCGCTTATCAGGTCAATGACTCAGACCTGGAGCAGTTGTTCTCGGAGTTCGGGACCGTGCAGAGCGCACAGGTCATCCAGGATCGCGACACGGGTCGTAGCAAGGGGTTCGGCTTCGTGGAGATGGGCAGCGAGGCCGAGGCGCAGGCCGCCATCCAGGGCCTGCACGACCAGGAGCATAACGGCCGTCGGTTGACGGTGAACGAGGCGCGTCCCCGCGAACCTCGTACCGGCGGCGGTGGCGGCGGCGGCTACGGTGGTGGCGGCGGCTACGGTGGTGGCGGCGGCTACGGTGGTGGTGGTGGCGGCGGCGGCGGCCGGGGTGGTCGTGGCGGCGGTCGCTATTGATCCAGGAGCGAAGGATCCAGGCCGAATCGCGCCCCAGGCGGTTTCGACCTTCCGCCCGGTGAAGTCCTTTCGCCGAGGCACCTGAAATCCCCTTGCATTGATCCGTCCCGGCCCGAAATCTTGCCGGCTGACCGATCCGAGCATAGCCGCGAGGTGAGCAACGTTCCCTCGCGGCACCCTCCCCGGGCAGGGATCGCCCGCCTCGAGCCGAGACCGGGCCAGCCCCGCGGCGAACTCCTCGCGCCCGCCCTTCTCGTCCCATCCGGCCC
>DAHZZC010000339.1 GCA_027435495.1 Planctomycetales bacterium | reverse complement strand
TCGCCCAGGCGACTCCTGTGTATCCGTTTGGATCGCGGCCGTCGACCTCGTATCGATCGTTCAACTCGAGCGTGACGTTGAATGCCGATTCGGCGTCGGGGCTCCACTCCAGGATTTTTTTGGCCCAGTACATCCGCAGGTAGTTGTGCATTCGGCCGGTGTGGACCATTTCTCGTTGAGCGGCGTTCCAGAGTGGGTCGTGGGTCTCGGCCTCTTCGAGCTGGCGGGCGGAGTAGACGACCGGCCGAGGGTCGTCGGCGTGCTCGGCGAGGGTTCGTCGGGCCCAGTCGGGGCATCCGGCGAGTTGGTCGTATGCGGGCTCGCGTGCCACGAAATTGATCGCCAGCTCTCGGCGGACGATCAATTCTTCCAGATAGGCGGCGATGTCCTCGGCTGGTGCGCCGCTTTCGGAGACGGCCAGGGCGATCGTCATCGGGCTGATCTGGCCGAAGTGGAGGTGGGCGGACAGCTCGCTTGTTCGATAGGGGGTCGGTTCGTTCCGCTCGGTCGCGTAGCCGGGAAGGCGTTGGTCGAGGAAGCGACGGAGCCGTTGCATGGCCTCGCGCGTTCCTCCGGGATAACCAACGACCTCGGGGACGCCGCCAACTTTCAGTTTTTCCAGCAAGCTGGCTGGCTCGACCGGCTCGCCGGGGATGGGGGGTGAATTCCAGGGGATGCGGGCGTCTGGGTTGGGGAGTGGCTTGAGGTATTCGGGCAGGAGGCGGTGGATTTTTGGTCGGATCGTCCGAGCGGCGTATTCGAGCGAGGGGAAGTGCGAGGTCGGAACGACGACGTCGGCATCGACCAGATAGAACGGGACGCGTAGTCGGCTGGTCGCGTGATTCCGCCAATTCTGCCCGACGCGCACGGGATTCTCGTCGCCGATCACCGCGGCGGCTCGGATTTCCTCGGCGAGTGCGGGGATGACGTCGTCGGGGCTCCCGATCCGGATGACAAAACGGACTCCGCGTCGATCGAGGTCATGGGCGCAGTCGGGCATTCCGTCGAGCAGGAACGCATAGTGTCGGCGGTTGGCGTTCGGATATCCGGCGGTCAGACCGAAGGCGGCGACGACGGGGAGTTTCAGGGCGTTGCCAAGGGCGATGGCGAGGTTGAGCGCACCGTTGTCGACCCCGCGCTGGGCACGCTGCATCCAGTAGAGGATACATCGGCCCTCTGGATCCGGATGGCCGGGGCGGAGGGCGCGGAGCCTCGGATGTGGGGCCAGGAGTCGCTCGATTCGATCCACGAAGACACTCCGGCCTGGATTTCGATGGGGGATGGCTCGTCTCCGCCGTAGGATTTCGACGGATGAGACGGGCGACCTGCGAGGAGGTTTGCGGTTATCCTAGTCTCTCGGAAAGGGTTCGGACCCGCGGGCGGTTGAATGGAGGTCGGTCCGGCGCCATAATGTTGGATACGTGTTCGACGTCGGGGCGGGAACTGTGCGACCCGCCCGGGCGATCATGCCGGGGCGGTTCAGACCGTCCCTGAATCCCGCCGCAATCGGCCAGGCCCTTGGAACAGGCATCTTGCTCTATGTCGAGTCAACGAGTCGGGCTCTGGTTGGTGGGTGCGTTCGGCGGCGTCGGGACGACGATCGCGCTGGGACTCTCGGCGATTGCGCGAGGGCTCTCCGCACGGACGGCGCTGGTGACGGAACTGCCGATGTTCAGCGGTCTGGAGATGGCCGAGCCTGGCGACTTTATCGTCGGCGGGCATGAGATCCGCCGGACTTCCTTCCGAGAGTCGGCCGAGGAACTGCGGCGGACGTCGGCCGTCTTCTCGGCCGAGTGGATCGCCGCCTGCGGCGATGACCTCGACGCGGCGACCGCGCGGGTCCGTCCGGGGACGATTCTGGGCGCTGGGGACGCCGTTGCCCGGCTGGCGAACTGGGAGCAGCAGGACGCCTCGTCCCGAACCGTGGCCGAGGTCGTCGACCGGCTTGCGGCCGACCTCTCGGCATTCGTCGCGGCCGAGTCGATCGATCACCTGATCGTTCTGAATGTCTCCAGCACCGAGCCGCCTTTTCCAACCGGGCCGGTCCATCAGCGCTGGGAGTCGCTCCAGGCCGCGATGGCCGATGGCGGCCCTTCGGTTTTGCCGGCCAGCTCGATCTACGCCGCCGCCGCGTTCCGGGGCGGGCACACCTACATCAACTTTACCCCGAGCCTGGGTGCCTCGATCCCGGCACTGCATGAGCTGGCCGAATCGACCGGCGCGATCCACGCCGGCAAGGACGGCAAGACCGGCGAGACGTTGATGAAGACCGTCCTGGCGCCGATGTTCGCCCACCGCAACTTGAAGGTGATGAGCTGGGTCGGTCACAACATTTTCGGCAACCGGGACGGCCTGATCCTTGACGATCCGGCCAACAAGTCGTCGAAGGTTCGGACCAAGGACCAGGTGATCACCGAGATTCTTGGCTACAAGCCCTCGTCGCTGGTGACGATTGAGTATGTCCCGGACATGGGCGACTGGAAGACGGCGTGGGACCACATACATTTCGAGGGGTTCCTCGGGACGAAGATGACGCTTCAGTTTACGTGGCAGGGGTGCGACAGCCTGCTCGCCGCTCCGCTCGCGATTGACCTGGCCCGCCTGGCCGACCTGGAGAAGCGACGTGGCGGCCGGGGCTCGCTTCGGCATCTCGCCTCGTTTTTCAAGAGTCCGGAGGGTGTTGACGAGAACGACTTCTTCCGTCAGTTCACGATGCT
>DAHZZC010000338.1 GCA_027435495.1 Planctomycetales bacterium | reverse complement strand
GTCCATCGCCCGCGCAAGCGAAACGGGCGGGCCGCCCGATCGAGGCAAGGCCCACCCGTTTTCGTAAGGGGGATCATCAAAGGCGACGGCCGAATCGCTCAGAAGACGTCCATGGTGTAGTGCATCCCCTGATACCAGCGCTTCTTCTGCCAGCCGTGCCAGCCGTTCGGATGGGAGAAGAGGCCGAAGACCCGATAACCGCCGTATTCGTTCCGGTAGTACGGGCCCTGGATCTGTGGGACGATCCGCTGCTCGCGAGGATAGCGATACCAGCCGTCGTACAGTCCGTTATACTCGAAGCCGTTGCCCGGCACCTGGGGTGGGACGTACGGCCAGTGGTAGAAGTCGGTCCAATCCTGGGCCTTCGCCGAGCCCGTCCCGCCGAACGCGACCAGCGCGAAGGCCAGGGCAAAGATCTTGATCCGTGTGCTGCGCGACACGCGACACCTCCATGTTGGGAAGCCGTTCCCGAGAACGTGGGCTACTATGTCATACGATCGGCGGTCGCGCGGCCGATTTCCGGGAATCCGAGGCGAAGGAGCGACGCATCATGCCGCCGGGATCGACTCAAACGGATAAGCCGGGCAGTTTTCGGTGGACGGATCGTCGACCGCACGCCCTGATCCTTACCATCGCGCTGATCGCACCCACCCCGCTGCACGCCGGAGAGACCGCCTCACCGACGCCAGAGCCCTACCGCCTTCGCGCCGTCGTCGAGACCCTCGCCTCACCCGAGTATGCCGGCCGAAGCGGCGCCGGTGCCGAGAAGGCTGCCGACTACCTCGTCGATCGCTTCCGGGCGCTGAAGCTCGAACCTGCCTTCGACGACGGCGAATACTCCCAGCGAATCCCCGGCCAGGAGCCCGGCACCCGGATCGGCCGCAATGTCGCCGCCCGTCTGATCGGCTCCGACCCGAAGCTTCGCGAGCAGTACGTCCTCGTCGCTGCTCATTTCGATCACCTGGGCGTCCGCGGCGGACGGCTCTACCCCGGTGCCGACGACAACGCCTCGGCCGTCGCCATGATGCTCGAGGTCGCCCGCTGCCTGAAGACCTCGCCAACCCCCCCGAAGCGGAGCGTCCTGTTCATCGGCTTCGACCTGGAGGAGGCCGGCCTCTTCGGGTCGCGCTACTTCGTCGCCCACCCGCCGGTCCCACTCGATCGGATCGCGCTCTTCGTCACGGCCGACATGATCGGACGTTCCCTCGCCGGCCTCTGCGGCGACCATGTCTTCGTGCTGGGGACCGAGCACGCCCCGGCCATCCGACCCTGGATCGAGTCCGCCGCGAAGGGACGGCCGCTCACCGTCGACCTTCTGGGCGCTGATATCCTCGTCCTGAACCGGAGCGACTACGGCCCTTTCCGCTCGCGTGGCATCCCGTTCCTCTTCTTCACGACCGGCGAAAACCCCTGCTATCACACCCCCCGCGACGTCCCCGAGACCCTCGACCACGACAAGATGCTCCAGATTTCTCGAATGATTGAGCGGGTCGTCCGGTCGGCCGTCGACGCTCCCGAGGCCCCCCGATGGCGGGACAATCCCGACCACCCTCTCGCCGAGGCCGTCGCCCTTCGGGCCGTCCTCCGCATTCTCCACGACCACCGCGACGAGCTTCAAATCGGCACGGCCCAGGAATTCGTGATCCGGAGCACGCTCCGTCTGCTCGACGGCGTCGTCGAGCGTGGAGCGATCACGCCGGAAGAGCGAGCCCGGGCGATCCAGGGGGCTCGGGTAGTACTCTTCACCGTCCTCTGAATGGCCAGAGCCTTCGACCGCGGGACAATCCCACCGGATCTCTCCGAGGAACGAATCCATCTCGCCGCGCAGGATCCGACTCTGGAGGCGGCTGCGGCCGAGTATCATCGGGCCGAACTCGGTCGACTCGGCGAAGCCGCGATGTCCGGCCGAGTCGGCGGCCGCCGAGCCTGTCGAGGCCGAGGAGGAGAACGCCGAGATCCAGAGCCGGCTCAAAGGAGTTGGGTTACCTCTGATTCACGGATACGCGAATGTGGACCGACCCCTGGAGGGTGGGGCGGTCGATGGCGGTACGAAGGCCGCCGCGGAGTCACTCCGCTTCGTGACGCGGGTAGGCCGCGGCGGAGTCGCGAGCATTCGACGGCCTTAATGAGTGCCTGGCCTCGCCCTTCCGGCCGGGTTTTTCTCCATCTCTCGCAGCTTTGCCCTGGCTTCCTCGGGGCTCAGTTCGCCCGGAATGCTGGGGCGGGACGGTAGCGTGCCCTGAGGTTTCGCGGAGTCGCTGACGGGGCCGCATCCGACACCCGTTGCGGCGACAATCGAGAATATCAAGCCGTTCCGAAGCCATCTCATGAGCGTCTTCCTCTCAGGACTCCCGGCGAGCCGGATGGGCGGCGGATCCACGGAGGGCCGGTCCATCGCAGCCGAGGCGTGGGACGTCCCAATTAGTACGAGTCGGCGCTGATCACCTCACCCATCGCGCGGGAACCGAGCGCCCACCAGGTCTGCGGGTTTGTGCTGTTCTTGATGAAATGGACGCTGCCGTCGCAGAACACGACGTTCACGCCGCCGGGGTGATTGCTTGTCGCCGTGACGGCGTCAGTGAAGCCTCCGTCGTCGGGGAACGTGTAGCGGACACTGGTGCTGGTGGCGTAGCAGGTGGTCCCGTTCGGGGTATTCCAGTGGATATACCCTGTACTGATCCCGTCGGTGGGATTCACGGCGTTCCAGAGGCCGTTGGTGTACCCGCCGTACTTCCCTGCGGTGGTCGTTGTGCCCGGCAGGGACTGGCAGGCCTTGAGGAAGTTGAGAGCGGCGGTGGCGTTCCCTGAATCGACCATCACCTTGGTGCCGCTCACCGGGAAGGCAAATCGGTTACCGTAGCTGCTGCCGACGGTAACCGTCCCGCTGACCCCGTTGATCCCGGCTAGCTTCTCACTGGCCAGCGCGGTATTGGAGGTACCGTCGGTGATCGCCTGCAACCCGACCGGGCCGAGCGTCCCGGGATAGTAGCCGACGCCCCAGGTCGTATTGTTGCCCATCGCGGCATTCCCGTGGGCGTTGGGGACGATGGCGCCATTGAGCGACTGGATAACCGACGGCCCGCCCATGTTCCCGACGTAATTGGTCCAGCCCGGGTAATCGACCCCGAACGGTCCGATCGAGATTGACTCGGAGGGGCAGGTCAGGATGGCGATCCTGGTCGCGGTGATGGTGTAGTTTGGCGTGTCGAAGCCGCCGAACGAGTAGTTCAGGGCGTTGTACGCCTGCAATTGCTCCAGGTGCGGGATCGTGGCGGCCTGCCAGTTCAGAGGCCAGTCGAGCCAGTAGCCGTTGTTGTTATAGCTCTCGCTGAACGGGGGGAGCACGTTGTTGGTGCTGATGTAGTTCTGCACGCCCAGCCCGAGTTGCTTCAGGTTGTTGGTACACTGGATCCGTCTCGCCGCCTCGCGCGCCGCCTGGACGGCCGGCAGCAGCAGCGCGATCAACACGGCGATGATGGCGATGACCACCAGCAGCTCGATCAAGGTGAACCCGCGACGATCGTGGGTAGGTTGCATCCCAGTCCTCCTCGGTTTGGTCCTTCAGAATCTCACATCAATGGTGACGGCGCGGCAGCGGCGAAGGACCTCCTCGTAGGTCTCCCACCGCAGGAGCGGGGCCTCTTTCTCGGCCCCCTTGGAGATTCGGTCGGCGATCGCCGAGGCGCCCGAGGCGTCGAAGATCCGGACGTCGCGACGACGCCCGTCAGCCAGGAGGATCCGGACAGTCGCGGTCATTGGTGCGTCGACCTGGGCCCGGCCGTCGTGGCCGAGAGCGATGGTTTCGGTCGCTCGGGCGCCTGGGGCGTCGGGCCGGTTGTCCCAGACCTCGATCCGTGCCCCGCGCAGGGCGTCAGGCGTAAGCCCGGAGGCCGTGACGGTGGTACGGGCCTGGACGGGCGTCGGGAACGTCCAGCCCGGCGCCGAGGCGTGGAAGGCCGAGGTCAGCGCCCAGCCGCTGCGGGCAACCAGGCGGACGGCGGTCCAGTCGTGCTCAGCCGTCGGCCCCCAGTCGAAGGAGGCTTCGGCTTGGGTTCCATCGACGCGGCGGGTCTCAACGGCGCGACCGTGGGCCCAGAGCTCCACCCGCTCGAGCCGGTCGTCCTGATCGCACCTGGCCCAGGCGCGGGCGGTGATCCGGTGCGATCGCCCCGAGGCCACTACCGAGCCCGGCGGCCGGCCCTCGTCGATCGTCGCGACCAGCATCGGACCGGTCGAAACGATCGTACGCGCCTCGCGGATCGCCCGGACGATCGCGCGCTCGTCCAGCCCATCCCGCACGTGGACATAGAGCCGCGAGAGGCCCGGCAGCCAGCCGCCCGGATGGTCGAGGCTGAAGTCGGCGCCGGCGGTCGCCGCCAGCCGGTAGCCGTGGTCCTGGAGCATCGACCAGAGCCGCAACGCTGGCTCGCCCCCCTCGTTGACGTTCACCCCGTCGAGCAGCCCGCCGGCGACCGCGTCGAGTGGAAGATTCGCATACATATTTGTGACGAACGCCTGATTATCGATTCCCGACATCCAGTAGCGCACCGGGTGGTTGGCGAAGGTCGCGGCGCCGCTCGTCCGGACAGCTTGCAGCCCCTCCGACGGATTGAGCCGCCTCAGGATCGACCAGAAGTCGCCGAACCCCTCGCCGTCGGGGCGGTCGAGCCCAACGAAGCAGAAGTGCCCGATGTGCCACTTTTTCTCGTCGGCGAAGCGGAAGAGGAGGTCGGGCCCCGAGAGCTTCGACATGACCGCGCGTGCGTCGCCCCAGGTTTTCGGGTCGGGTTCGCCCCAGTTCGCCGGGGTGATCCAGTCGAGGCCAACCGCGCGGGCAATCCGCGCGGCCGTCCCGGCGTCGACGTCGTTGTAGATCCGCTGGCCGTGGTAGACGTCGCCGTCGGGGTCACCGCCGTACCAGCCGAACCGGCGGAGGTCAACCTGCCGGGATAATCGTGGCCGGCCGAGGTCCACCTCCCCGCCGGCGCGGATGGTCGCCGGCTGTTCGATGGCCGCGAACATGGGCCCCCGCGTGATCCGGACCAGGTATTCGCCGGGCGCCAGCTCGATCGACCAGCCGCCCTCCGCGAATTCGCCCGAAATCGACTGATAGCGGCCCGCGCGGACCTTCCCATTTTGGAGAATCTGAACCAAGACGGGCGTCTGGATGCCGTCGGCCTCAGCCCCCTGGAGGACCAGTCGTCCGGCGCGGGGATCGGGCACGACCAGCCGGGCGCCGCGACCGCCAACTTCGGCGGAGATCTCGGCGCCGCCGATGTCGCCATCGCGGTAATTCAGAATCGCCTCGCCCCGGCCGCCGGCGAGCACGACCGAGGGTGTGATGGCCCCGCGGGTTGACGAGATCGCGACGGCCGTGCCGTCCGGCCAATCGGCCGCGACCTGGATCCGAGCCATGCGCGGGCCTCGCGAGTCGGGAAAGCCCACCGCCCTCCCAAGCCGGGGCGCCGGGCCGCTCCCTTTCCCGGCCAGGCGGGTTAGCGCGACCGACGACACCCGAGCCAGGTTGGGTACGACCCGCGAGATCCGGTTCTGCACCCGGATCGAGGCGCGTGCCGAGGTCGCCCTCTCGGGCGCGATGCCCGTGACCGCAAGAACCCGCTCCGGCGCCGTCGCTCGGATTGGCGACGAGCGGACCGTGCCGACGATACGGTCGCCGTCGAGGAACTCCAACTCCAGCCAGAGGAAATAATAGCCGGACGTCGGCCGGTACTCGGTCGCGACAATCGCCGAGAGGGTCAGGCGATCTCCCAGGGCGACAGGCACCATCGGCGATGTGATCCCGCCGGGCTCAAACATCCGGGTTAACCGTAACTCGATCCCCGCGCCCTGGGCCGCGACCTCGACACCCGATGCCACCCATCGCGCCGGGGCCGGCAGGCCCAGCCCCCGGTCCGATCCTGGGGCTGGGCGAGTCGCCACCGCGAGGCACAAACCCATCGCCACGACCGCGAGGTTCCGGGTGCCCCGGCGACGCGGGCGAAGGCCATCGGTTGGACCTCGCCGCGAGAAGAGGCCGGGCCCGCCCCTCGGATCTTCGTCGCACCTGCACAACATCCTCACCTCCCGATCGCCGAGGCCGACTATCATGGAATGACTTGCCCATTGCGTTCCGCCGGCCTGGAGCAACCCGCCGCGATCGCTTCGTCCGTAGGAAATGGACGGCCGACCCACCCCGGTTCCATCGGCCCGGAAAATCCTGGAGATTGCCATGAGGTGCGCCTCACGCGGCATCACGCTCATCGAACTCACGGCCACCCTGGCGACCCTCGGCGTCGCCGCCTCGCTGCTGTTGCCGGCCGTCGTGGCGGGGCGCGAGGCGGCCCGCCAGGCGCGGTGCTCGGGCCATCTCCGGCAGATCGGCCTCGCGGTACATGCCTACATCGCGACCCACAATGCCCTGCCGCCGAGCGGCTCGGACACCGACCGCCTTGGGTCAGGCGAGACACCCGTCGATCACTCGATGAAGGCTCGCTTGCTCGCGTTCCTCGATCAAGCGAGGCTGTTCAATGCGATCAATTTCTCGCAGCCGATCAATCCCTACGAGGGCTCCGAGGCCCCCTATTTCGCCAACGTGACCGTCACCGCGACCCCCATGGAGGTCTTCGTGTGCCCTGCCGACACCGGTGCGGACATCGGTGAGGCCTTCGCGGGCCTGAGAGGCACCGAATTCGAGGCGGCCTCGACGAATTATCCGAACAACCTCGGTGTGACCCCGACCTATACGGGGAACGTCCTCAACGGCCCAGCCTACTTTCTCGGCTGCCGCGATCGCAGTCTGCCGCTGGTCACGCTGGCGACCGTGCGCGACGGGGCCGCGCAAACGGCCGTTTTCAGCGAGTACGTCCGCGGAGACGCGAAAGGGGCCGCCCCGGGCGTCGCCGCCAACCGGTTGCGGGTCTCGTTCTCGATACCCTGGTCGACAAGGACGGGGACGCCCCGGGGCGATTCCCTGGCCTGCCAGGCCTCGGTCGAGGCACGCGGCCATTACAAGGGGGAGTTCTGGGCACACCACGACCCGGGTCGGGGAGGAGGCTATTTCCACACCAACCCGCCCAACACCAAGTCGTGTAACGGCGGCTGGTTCCCCTACGGATGGGTGACCGCCAGTTCGTTCCATCCGGGAGGGGTCCATGTACTGTTCCTCGATGGCGCCGTCCGATTCGTCTCACAGGGGGTCAATTATTCGACCTGGCTGGCCCTGGGCACGATGGCGGGCGACGAGGTCGCAAGCGATGGGTTCTGATCCGGAGCACCGGACCAAAGCCGGCGCAGCTCATACCTCGAAACTTAAGGGAGTCCTGGAGTCATGATCCGACGAGCCCTGGATTCTCGGGCCGACATCGCCGATGGGGAGCCGCTGTCGCTCCGGTCCGACGCCGAGCTGATCTCTCGTTTTGGCAATGGCCTGGCATCGGAGAGGGAAGAAGCCTTCGCCACGTTGGTGGAGCGGCACGGCCCGATGGTCCTGGCCACCTGCCGTTCGATCGTCGGCGACGAGCAAGACGCGCAGGATGCCTTCCAGGGTGCGTTCCTGGTTCTCGCCCGCAAGGCGCGGGGCCTCTGGGTCCGCGGATCGCTGGCGCCCTGGCTGTACGGCGTGGCCCGCCGCGTAGCGAGCGACGTCCGGAAGTCGGCGGCCCGGCGCCGCCTGTATGAGCGGCGAGCGGCGACAATGAACCGGCATGAGACGACGGCCGGTGACGGACCCGAAGCCTGCGAGCTCGCCTCAATTCTCCATGAGGAAGTCGGCCGGCTGTCATGGCAGCATCGCCATGTCTTGGTGCTCTGCGATCTGGAGGGGCGGACCCACCAGGAGGTGGCGGCCCTGCTCGGCTGCCAGGTGGGAACGGTCAAGAGCCGCCAGTCGCGGGCACGTCGACAACTCCGCGAGCGGCTCGAGCGCCGTGGTCTTGCCATGGCCTCGCTGCTCCTGACCTGGCCCGTCGCACGGGCGCGGGCAGCGTCCTCGCCGGGGCCGGAACTGGTCCGGGCGACGACCGCGTCGGTAGCCCGATTCGCCTCCGTCAACGCCATTGGGGCGACGGGGTGTTCCCTCGCCCGCTGGCCGTGGACGGCCCTCGCGGTGGCGGCCTGGACCGGCGCCACCGCGCCACAACGATGGCTCGCCGCCAGCCTCGCGGCCGCGTCCCTGGCGGTCGCCCTCATCACACCGATCGCTGGCCGGGCCCCGAGGGCCGGAACGGCCGATCGGCCAGGGGGCGGGGCGATCCCCAGAGGATCGATCGCCGCGCTGCGATGGCGAGGCGCTGCCCATGGGCCGATGGTCGGGAACTCCGCCGCCGGGACATCGACCAGGACGAGCGCGGCCATCGCCTCCGCCGGCCGGTGACGATCGGCGTCGAGGATCGGGATCGATCGAGTAACTTCCCAGTCCGGCTTCCCAACCGATCAACACCTCATCGGATTGGCCAGGCGGAGGGGCCCTGCCCGCTCCGGGCGTTGGGGTCGAGACCGATCATCCGGCTCCGAGGTCGGCTGCGGTCAAGGACGATCGGGCCAAACTCGGCCTCGCCGTTTCATGCTTTCGTCGTTCGGCGATATCCCGGGCACGATTCCCGTTGCGCAAACGGCATCAGCAGCCAAGGCGGGAAACGGTGGACGCCTTTCGTCACGTCCCCCGGGACCCGGACCTCGCTCCAACCCCTTGAAACGGAGAGTTCCACGGGCCTGGCCGGGGCGGGCCGGCGCGATCTTAACGGCGGAGGTCGAATGCGATAAGATGATCCAGGTGTTCGTGGGCCTACAAGCAGGTTCGCCAGCGGCCAGTAAGAGAATCGCGGAACGGGGCTTCAGGAGCGAGAGCGCAGCTCCGTCGTCGTCCTTCCTCAGAGATTGCCAAACGAGCGGACCGCGGTACGGACCCTGGCCGCACGCGACAAGGGCTAAGCATGAACATCACTTTTGAGCTTCCGTCCAGTATCGAGCAGGAGATATCCGCCAGCGGGACCGACCTTGGCGGCGAAGCCCGTGAAGCGTTCCTCGTCGAGCTTTACCGCCAGGACCGCATTACCCATCACCAGCTCGCCGAAGCCCTGGGACTTAGCCGCCTGGAGATCGAAGGGACTCTCAAGCGTCATGAGGTCTCTTCGGGCGTGACGGCCGAGGAATTGCTGGCCCAGGCCGCTGCCTTACGCGAGGGCCTGCGGGCGCGACCCGTTGAATGATAGTCGTTGTCGACACGACGCCGCTGAACTATCTCATCCTCGTCGATTCGGTCCAGGTGCTGCCGGACCTCTTCGAACAAGTCCGTGCCCCCTCGGCGGTCATCGCGGAGCTCTCACACAACAGGGCCCCGGAAGCCGTCCGGTTATGGGCCGCGAGCCCGCCCGTGTGGCTCACAATCCAGGACCCAACGACGACCGACGCCTCGCTGAAGCTGGGAAGCGGTGAGACCGCGGCCATCGCGCTGGGTCGGGAGTTAAAGGCCGATTGGATCCTGATCGATGAGCGTAAGGGAACGCGAGAGGCCCAGGGCCGGGGACTCCGAGCCGCTGGCACGCTCGCGATCGTTGAGGAGGCCGGGGCAAGAGGACTGCTCGACTACGGGCGGACACTCGATCGCCTGGTCCGCGAGACAACTTTCCACGTCACCAATCAGGTTCCAAGAGACTCCGAGCAGCGATTCCGAGACCGGCAAAAGGAGTTGGCCTGAATGGCCTTGGGGGGATGGGGGACGGGGACATCCGGCGTGGACCCCATTCCGCATCGATCTGGGTCCACCGGCGCATTCTTCAAGGCTGCCCCTGGCCGTCTGGAGATGAGGGCGGCTCGGCTGCGGCGCTGCCTCTTCGTGTGCGAACATCGACCGCCATCGGCACCGGAACGGGTAACGACACAGGCCCTGCATTTCGACCGGCGGAATCAGGGGATCCCAATCGCGTGAGTGAAACGCGAGAGGGTCAATCCTCCTCGCGCGTGTTCTCTCATGTTCACGCGATTCTCTCTCGATCAACGGAGGGGCCATGCGGAAGGCCCCTGGCCGCTCCGGGCGTTGGGGTCGAGACCGATGATCCGGCTCCGGGGTCGGCTGCGGTCAAGGACGATCGGGCCAAACTCGGTCGATTCGGCGAAGCCGCGATGGCCGGCCGAGTCGGCGGCCTCGACGCGAATGTGGAACCGAGTGGGGACACTCGTCGGGACGATCCAGATGTACCGGCCGGCAGCTTCCTGGCCGTCGACTACCGGTTGCCAGGCAGCACCCGGTTGGTCGGGTCGCCAGAGAATCGCGACCGATCGGGCCGCCAGGTGCATGTCGGTGGCTCGCCACGAGATGGCAACCTTCCCCGCGTTCGGGCCCATGCAGACCTGGACCGGGTCGAGTTGCACGGCCGGCGGAGTCGCGTCGACCACGACCCAGCCAAGGGGCGGGTCACCGTCCTGGGGGATCGGGTCGCCGAATCCCGCCGACGAGCGAGCGACCAGCCGGATGCCGTACGTTCCCTCGCCCCCAAGATCGACGTCGATGGGCGAGGTCCGGTCGGGGTCCTCGATCGGCTTTCTCCATGTCCGTCCGCCGTCGGGCGTCACGTAGAGTTCGACGAAGGCCGGGCCGTTCGGTCCGGCGTCATCGACAGCGTACTGGAGCTTGAACCGAGGGCTATCGACCAGAAGCGTGTGACCTGGAACGGCCCCGCCAGCGGGCGCTGAGGGGCTCTCGGCCTGCGGCCGGGCTCCCGGCGACGCCAAGGCGGTCTGCGGCGCCCACGCGGCGCCCAGGCCGGCGTCGGACGAGGGGGCGGAATGCGCCGGTCGGAAGGGATCATCGCCGCTCGGTTCTTCGACATCGTGTCGCAGCCGGCCGCGGCTGGCAGGGTTGGCGGAGGCCAGGCGGGCGCCGGCGCCGCCACGGTTCTCAACCGGCTCGCGGTCGGCGGACCAGTCGGGCGCGGCGGGTCGGGGACGCGGTCGGCCGGCCGTCGCGGCGGCGGCCGATCGTGTCCGCGCCTGAGGTGGCGGAGCCGGACGCGACGGCGGCGGTGGCTCCTCGGAGACCGGCGTGAAGCCGTCGCCCGCCGCAATCCGCGAAGGACTGGAGATCGGCTCGATCCGAGGCGGCCCCGACCCCTCGGCCGTCGCGATCGGCGACGAGTCCAACTCGGGCGCCGACCCGGTCCCGTCGGGAAGGTTCAGTACCGCCGAGGTCTTGTTCCCGGCCGCATCGGCAACGGTCAGTCGGGCTCGAAGGGCCGCGGCCGTCCCGGCATCCCATCGCTGCTCGCCAATCCGTCGTGGAGCGCGGATCGGAACACGCGTCCACTCTCCCGCTCCCTCGATCTGGTATTCCAGCGTCAACGAGTCGAGGTCGAGGTTCTCGTCCTTGACCTCCCACCGGACGCCGGCAACGCTCCCTCGCCGGCGGTCGGGATCCAGAACCAACGTCGGCGGCACGGTGTCGATGATGACCTTCATCTTTGGTTCAACGATCG
>DAHZZC010000337.1 GCA_027435495.1 Planctomycetales bacterium | reverse complement strand
CCGAAGAGGACCATGCCCCGCTTCTCGCTCTCGTTGAGGGCGTTCAGGTCGCCGCCGTTGTATTTGTCATACTTCGAATCGCCCGAGATCGCCGCAACGCGCTCGAAGGTCGCAATCGCCTTCGCCATGGCGTCGAGGGTGACGTCGCTGCCGAAGACCTTGCGGAACTGGTCGCGATATCCGGGGATCTTCCGCAGCCGCTCGATGATCTGCTTGTAAGACTGCTTCCCCATCTCAATCGGGTTCTGAACCGGCCCCTGCGCCTGGCCTTCCAGCGAGGGCGCCCGGCCGTCCCAGAACATGCTCTTGCCGTAGACGGTGTTCAGGACCGTCGGAGCGCTCCGGCTGCCGGTCTGGCCGTCGATTCCGATCGAGGACGGCATCTGGTCGGTCCAGCCGTGGGCCGGGTTGTGACAGGTCGCACAGCTCACGGTCCCGTCAAGCGAGACCCGCGGGTCGAAGTAGAGCTGACGCCCCAGTTCGTACTTCCCCTTCGTGATCGGGTTCGCAATCGGCACGTTGACCTTCGTCGCGATCGGCTGGAAGCCGGCTGGGACGGTCACGCTCATGGGCTCGTCGTGAATCAGTTCGGGCCTGGTGGGCATCCAGAGATAGTCGAACGGCGTTGGCCCCTCCTGCGCCTCTCCGCCCTTGATCTCCTCCTTGACCACATCGGTGAGATTCTTCGTATTGATTCGCTGGCTCGGGGTGGTGAGCTCGCCCTGCGTCTTTTGCGCCTCGGCCTTCGGAGCCAGGACGGGAGGCGGCACTTGCGTCTTCGCCTGAGCAACCTGGCCGGATTTAATCTGCGGGCTGGGCTCAGTGCCGACACTGGCGGACATTTCCGCCGATTCGCATCCTAACGATCCGATCATCGTCGCGGTGCCAAGGGCGAGAGCCGCGGCTGATCGCAAACCACGCATCATTTGTCTCCTCTCAACGGCCCGGAGGTTCCTCCCGGCCAGCCTCGTCGATACACTCGAAGCGGTCGGCTCATCGGCCGCGTCTTGGGCCCAGATCGATAATCATTATCGATAGGCGGTCTGGTAGGGTCAAGGACGCGCACGGTGAGGTTGCGATGGAGGTGTCGCCGATGAAGTCGAGGCCGAGGATCGGGATGTCGGGCGAGCAGACGATCGAGGTCGGGCCGTCGAATCGGATCAGCTTCGCTGACGCGCGAATGCCCTCGATCCTGGCGACCCCCTGGCTGATCGCTTACCTGGAATATACCGCGCGCGATACGATCGCCGAGTGCCTGGACGACCATGAGCGGAGCGTCGGAACCTCGGTGGACGTGGAGCACCTCGCCCCTGCCCCCGAGGGCTCGAAGGTGACCTGTCGCGCCCGGGTCATCCATGTCGACGGCACGGTCATTACCTTCGCCGTCGATGCTCACGACGAGATCGAGCCGATCGCCCGAGGAATTCACCGCCGTCGCGTGATCGACGTCGACCGCTTCGCCCGTCGGGTTGCTCGGAAGCGGAGCGGATCGTGATCCCTCCTCCTGATCGTCGAAAAAGACCCGTTCAACGACCCCACTCCACGGATCAAATATGCCATGTCAAGGAAAGTTGCGATCTTCTGGCCCGGGGATTACCGGACCCGGCCGAATGAATGGGCACGAGACCAGTCGCGTGAGACCACTGACCAGCTTGTCGCTGCGCTGAAGAAGCTGGGGCGATCGCCCTACCTGGTCGAGGGCTACCTGACCCGCCCGGACGAGTCGATCGCAAAGCTCGGCCCGATCGACGACCCCATGATCGGCGTCTTCGTCCACTGGACCTACGCCCCACACACCGTCGACGGCGTTGTCGGCAAGGATAACCCGCTCCTGCTGGCCTCGAACTTCTCGGGGACCTGGCCGGGTCTGGTGGCGTTGCTCAACACCGGGGCCTCGCTGGAGAGCGTCGGCCGGGAGGCATCGCGCGTCTGGACCGCCGCGGAGGACTGGACGGCTGACGCCTCGTTCATGGAACGGCTCGACGAGTGGTGCTCGACCGGCCGCATCCATTACGGAGACTCCGCGATCCGGGGGGCGGGGGTCGTCAGCAAAGAGGCCGCTCGCCTGGCCGCGGGCGTTCTCGACGATATTCGACGCCGCCGCATCCTCGCGCTAATGCTCGGCGATACGTCGATGGGCATGATCAACGGCTACTTCGGGCCAAGGCTGCTCTACCCGATCGGATTCGCCGAGCACAAGGTCGATCAGGCCTGGCTGATCGATCGGATGCGATCGGTATCCGACGCCCGGGTCGACGATGCCTTTCGCTTTGTCCAGGATCGCGGAGTCACCTTCCACTGGCGCGAGGCCAATGCCGAGGACTTCACTCCCGAGTCATCACGCGAGCAGGTGCGCGAATACCTGGCCGTCCTCGATCTGCTGGCTGAGTTCCGGGCCGACTGCCTCGGCTGGCAGTACCAGCTCGGGCTGCTGAACCTGCTCGCACCCAGCGACTTCGCCGAGGGTCTCCTGAACTCGCATGCGAGGCCGGAGGGGAACGGAGAGGTCGTCATCACCAGTACCGAGGCTGACCAGGGCAACCTGGTTCCGATGGAACTGATGAAGCGAGTACTGCAAGCGAAAGGTCTACCCGCCGCGGTGATGTTCCACGACGTCCGATGGGGCGCCCGCCACGACGGACGCTTCCTCTGGGTCCTGCTCAACTCGGGAAGCTGCGGCGCGTACGCTTTCAATCACGACGTCGCCTCGCTGACCGGCGTCCATAGCTACCGCCAGCCCGCCGGCTACTTCCCGGTGCCAGGCGGAACCTTCGCCGGCGAGAGCCTTCCGGGCGCGATCACCTGGGCCCGGTCATGGCTCGACCGCTCCGGCCGGCTCGTGATGGACCTCGGCCAGGGCGAGTCGGTCGCCTTGCCGGAGGACGTCCGCGATGCCTGGTGGCGCGGGACAACACGCCAATGGCCCTTCATGGCCGCCGATCTTGGTTGCCCGATGGAGACCATCATGGCCCATTACATGAGCAACCATGTGGCCGTGGCCTATGGCGATATCCTCGGCGAGATGACGGCGCTCTCGCAATCCCTGGGCTTCCGGGTTCGGGTCTTCGGCGACTGAGCCGCTGGAACCGGAATCGGATGGGCCATCCGCTTCCGTCGCGTCGCGCCGACTGTTAGACTGAATTTAGCCGTTGACCGAATTCCTTCCGAGTCCGGCCCGAGAGAGTCCAGCGGTGATGGAAGCCGTGGTGATCGCCCCCGGCGCCGGCCTGATCGCGGGTCGGCGCCCGGCGAGGGCAACTCGTCCGATCGTGGTCGCGGCCCTCGCGACCCTGGCGTTCGTGGCCGGCCCCGGTGAACGTCGGGCCGGGGCCCAGGGGAATCCCTTGCCGAAGGCCAGTCGAGCCCCTTCCCAGATCGTCCTGCCTCGCGACAACGCCCGGCCGACGAAACCCACCAAGCTGGGTCCACGACCCGACCCGGCACCGACGTCACCTCCGCCCGCTCCCGTACTGCCGCCCGTCTCGAAGACCACGGAGGCCCCGCGCTACCAGATCCGCAACGAGGCGGGCGAATCTACGGTTGCTCGACTCCATGGCGAGCGAAACGGCCGGGCGCTTCTGATCCAGCCCGACGGGCAGCTTGGAATTCCGAGCGTCCTCGTGCCGACGAAGGAGCCCTTCGTACCGATCCAGGCCGACGAGTTGAGACGCCGCCTTGAGGACGGCCCCTACGCCGGCTTCCAGGTGCTGACAACCCCGCATTACCTGATCTTCTACAAATCGAGGCTGGCCTTTGCCCAGGATAGCGCGAAGCTTCTGGAGGAACTGTACCGTGGCCTGCTCGACTTCTGCCGACGACACGACCTCCCGGCGCACGATTCGGAGTTTCCGCTCGTCGCCGTGATCTTCGCCACCGAGCGAGACTTCCGGGCCCACAAACAGGTTGATCCCGAGGTCCAGGCCTATTACGAGATCTTCACCAATCGGATCTTCTTCTACGATCAATCGGAGCGGGACAAAAACGAGCCGAGACTGGTGACTCTTCGCAAACCTCAAACCGTGGCACACGAGGGGACACACCAGATTCTGGCAAACATCGGCATCCAGCCCCGACGCGCTGAGTGGCCGCTCTGGCTGATCGAGGGCTTCGCTGAGTATTGTGCCACTCCGACCCGGACCAAAAAGGGCTTTGTTTTCGACCGCCTCGGAGCAATCAATGCCCTTCACATGGCGACGCTCCGCGAGCTGGACGATCCGCTGTCGATGGGACGGCCCGACGGCGAGAAAGGCGCTGAGGGCGCCTCGCATTCGGCTCGGCTCATCGATTCCCGGGCTCTCGTTCTTAAGGAGAAGCTCACACCGACGGACTATGCCCAGTCGTGGGCATTGACCCTCTACCTCACCCAGAAGCATCCGAAGGAGTTCACCCGGTATCTGCTTGTTATGGGGCGGATGTCGCCGCTGGAGCCCCGGACGCCTGAAGATCATCTGAAGGAATTCCGCGAGTATTTCGGTCAGGACCTCGACCGCCTGGACCGGGAGGCCGAGGATTACCTGCACAAGCTGATGCGACGGGGGAATTTCCCGTCGATTCCGTATTACGCGGTGATCGTTGAGCAACCGCTCGGCGGTGGGATGCTCCGTCGGACCGCCTGGATCAGCCAGTCTCCCCAGATGATCCAGCGATGGGTTGAGAAGACGGTCTCGTCCGGCGGTGGGATTTACAACTGGGAGGCCGTCCCGTTCCCGACCCGAGCCCGGGCCGAGCTCTACGCGGAGAACTGGATCCGAGGTTACTGAGTCGGCGGGTCAAGAACATCCCAGACGGAACCGGCGGCCTCGGCGAGCCTGAGTGAATCGGCGATCGCTGCAAATTGCCCGCCGGCCAGGGCATCGGCCAGGATTGCCGCTCCCTGCGCGGCGTGCTTGACCCAGGCCCCGGGAAGCATCGGGAGCGGGATGGTCCAGCCCAGGCCGGTGAGTGCCGCATCGATCTGGGACGAGACATCGGGACGCTCCCGTCCCCGACCGGAAAGGTAAATTCGATCGAACGGGGTGATCGATTGGAGTCCCGCGACGTGGCGGCGGAGCGACTCGCGGAACGCGTCGGGGCCAATCGAGCCGAGGTCGTCCAGTCCGCCGCGAAAGAGGTCGTCCTTGGAGATTTGACGGCGCCAGCAAGCGATCTCGCCGTCCCAGGCACCGCCGGACCTTAGCCCAATCGGGCCGCGGCTCCCGGCTGAGGCGTCCACGATCCGGCCTCGATCCACAACAAGGACCGCCGAGAAGGCCGATCCGATCTCTACCAGGGCGAACGTCGATCGATCGAATCCGCCGGCTAGCCGGGCGTCGAAGTGCAACGCCAGCGCAGCGACGGCAATTTTGTCGGCCGTCCCAAGGTCCATCGCGCCGGCCTTCCGGTGGGCGGGGATGGTTGGTAGGTGGAGTCCGCCAGGTAGAAAGACGGTCGGCACGCCCGAGGCGAGGAATGCCCGAACCCAGGCCCGAAATCCGATCACGCCGGAGTCGCGGCCCCGTTCGTCGGGCCGGACCAGCGCGATCTGTTCCAGGTGATCCTCGGAAAGGTCGGTACCGCGAATCAGCGGCAGGCCGTATCCCGAGGGAGCCACAACCAGGTCCAGAGGCCCCCATCGTGCCAGGTGCCCTGCCAGAAGGCCGGGATCCTCGCGGAGTCGGCCCGGTTCGAGTCGGACCTGGTCGACCACTTCACCATCGACGAGCAGAAGAAGGTCGAGGCTGCTGGTCCCCGGATCGGTCCCTACCACACGGAGCATGACCGTCGACTCCCGGACGATTGACCCGCGCAAGGAAGCGGGAGCCGAGGAAGATCCCCGGCTCCCGCAACATTTCACCGCGAGGTTGATCGCGGCGGACGATCAATACATGTCGTCATAGCCGCCATGGCCGCCGGCGGACTTCTTCTCGTCGTCCTTCGGGGCATCGGCGATCAGAGCGTCGGAGGTCAGCAAGAGGATGCTGACGCTCGCGGCGTTTTGAAGAGCCGAACGCGTGACCTTGGTCGGGTCGATGATGCCGGCCTTCACCAGGTCGGTATACTCGTCCTTGAGAGCGTCGTAGCCGAAGTTGCCCTGGCCCTCGCGGACCTTCGAGAGAACCACGCCACCGTCCTGGCCGGCGTTATCGGCGATCTGGTGGATCGGGGCCGAGCAGGCGCGGACGATGATCTGGTAGCCGACCTCCTCGTCGTGGGCGAGGCCCTGCGGCTTGACCGTCGAGGCGGCCCGCAGCAGCGCGACGCCACCGCCGGGAAGGATGCCTTCCTCAAGCGCGGCGCGGGTGGCGTGGAGGGCGTCCTCGACACGCGCCTTCTTCTCCTTCATCTCGCTCTCGGTCGCCGCGCCGACGTTGATCTTGGCGACGCCCCCGGCGAGCTTCGCGAGCCGCTCCTCGAGCTTCTCGCGGTCGTAGTCGCTCTTGGTGTCGGCGATCTCGCGGCGGATCGCCTCGATCCGGCCCTTGATTGCGTCGTGGCTACCGGCGCCCTCAATGACGGTCGTGTTGTCCTTGTCGATCATGACCTTCTTGGCCCGACCGAGATCATTGAGGCCAACGTTCTCCAGCTCGATCCCGAGGGCCTCGAAGATCGGCTTGCCGCCGGTCAGCACGGCGATATCCTCGAGCATCGCCTTGCGGCGGTCGCCGTAGCCAGGGGCCTTGACCGCGGCGCAACGGAACGTGCCCCGCAGCTTGTTGATGACCAGCGTGGCGAGCGCCTCGCCCTCAACTTCCTCGGCAATGATCAGGAGCGGGCGGCCCGACTGCGCCACCTTCTCCAGCACCGGGACCAGATCCTTCACCGACGAGATCTTCTTTTCGTGGATCAGGATGTAGGGGTCCTCGAGCACGGCCTCCATCGAGGTCGGGTTGGTGACGAAGTAAGGCGAGAGGTAGCCACGGTCGAACTGCATCCCTTCGACCCACTCGACCTCCGTCTTGAGAGTCTTCCCCTCCTCGACCGTGATCACGCCGTCCTTGCCGACCTTCTCGGTGGCCTCGGCGATCATCTTGCCGATCTCGGAGTCGAAGTTCGAGGCCACCGTCGCGACCTGCTCAGTCTCGATCTTGTTGGTGACCTTGGTGCTCATCTTGTGAAGCTGCTCGACGATGTCGGCAACAGCACGATCCATCCCGCGCTTCATCAGCATCG
>DAHZZC010000336.1 GCA_027435495.1 Planctomycetales bacterium | reverse complement strand
TTTTTCCTTCTGTTTTTATGAGGCTAGCCCAATATGAATCACTTAATAGCTTTTTAAGGCAATTGCCAGACATGAAAGATTTTCGGGGCGTGTACGAGGATGGAATACTGTCTTTGGTTTCAATTTGGTCGAGTTTGCCTCTCAGGCCAGTAATGTGACTGATGAAGCTATTGATTTCTGTGCGGCCATACATGGAAAATCTTTCTCCCAAAGTGTCAAGAAGAGACGCAGCTAGATAGAGAACGTTCGTCTCCATCGCTTCGGTAGCTACAAGGGACGGATGCCCAGTTCCTCGAGCTTCCGATAAAGCGACGAGAGGCCCATGCCGAGCCGGCGGGCGGCCTCGCGCTTGTCGTCGTCGCAATCGCGGAGGACGCGTGCGATGTGGCGGCGTTCGTAGTCGCGGACGGCGGCACGCAGGTTATCGCCGTCGGCCTCGGCCTCGCTCTCGACGATCAGGCCGGGCGGGAAGGCGTCAGGAGTGAGGATCGGCCGCTCGGCAAGGATCACCGCACGCTCCAGCGCGTTGCTCAGCTCGCGGACGTTGCCGACCCAGGGGGCGGCCATCAGGCCGCGGATGGTCGCGTTGTCGACGCCGTCCACCCGCTTCCCAAGGCGCCGGGCGTGTCGGGCCAGGAGGGCGGCGACGAGGTCGGGAATGTCGTCGCGACGCTCTCGGAGCGGGGGTAGGTGGATCGTCACGACGTTGAGCCGGTAATACAGATCGCCGCGGAAGCCGCCGGCGGCGACCTCGGCCGGGAGATCCTTATTGCTCGCCGTGATCAGCCGGGCCTGGAACGAGACCGGGCGTGTGGCGCCGACGGGCAAAACCTCCTTGTTTTCAATAGCGCGGAGTAGTTTTGCCTGGGTCGAGGCGGGCAGTTCGCCGATCTCGTCGAGGAAGACCGTGCCCGAGCCGGCCGCGACAAAAAGGCCGGTGTGGTCGCGGTCGGCGACGGCGAGCGAGCCGCGGACGTGGCCGAAGAGCTGCGCCTCCAGGCGGTCGGGTGGGATGGCCGCCGAGTTGATCGCCAGGAAAAGGCCCTCCGGATCGGGCCCGGTCGCGTGCAGGGCGCGGGCGACCAGTTCCTTCCCTGTCCCGGATTCGCCCGTCAGGAGGACCGTGCATCGGGTCGGGCCAACCTTCCGGATGAGCGTTTTGACCGCCTGCATCGCGGGCGTCGAGCCGATGAGGGCGTCGAGGTCGGCCGGGCGGTGGAGCTGGCGGCGGAGCGCCTGGTTTTCCATCAGGAGCCGGCGATACGCAATCAGGCGGTCGAGTTTGGCGAGCAGGTCCTCGAACAGGACCGGCTTCATCAGGTAATCTTGTGCTCCGCGCTGGAAGGCGGAGACAGCGTTCTCAACCGTCGCGTAAGCGGTGATCATGATGAAGAGCGTTTCGGGACGGATGCGGAGCGATCGCTCGAGGACGGTCAGTCCGTCGCCGCCGGGCAACTGGACGTCGCAGAGGACGACGTCAGGCCCGAAGGATTCGACCAGCGCCAGGGCGCCTGGCATCTCGGAGGCGGTGGCGACCTCAAAGCCTTCTTCCTGGAGGAACTCGTGGAGGGTTCCCGAAATCACCTCCTCGTCATCGACGATGAGGATTCGGCCGCGTGCGGCGGTCGGCGCCGGGGGCGTGGCGACCCCGTTCAGCTTCTCCTTCTCCGCGACCATCATCTTCATCGCGCGACGGGCTCCTCTTCGCGACTCGTCCAGGTGGGCGTGGTCATCCGAGTTGGCAGGGCGATCGGCGAGGCGGGCGCCCCGTCGACCCTGGTGGAAGCGGACGGCTCTTGCGGGATCCGGACGATGAACGTCGAGCCGACTCCAGGCTCGGATCGGTAGGTCAGCTCTCCCGACATGTCCTGCAAGATTTGTCGGCAGACGAACAGCCCCAGGCCGGTCCCGTGCGGCTTGGTGGTGAAAAATGGCTGGAAGAGCCGATGCCGGTCCTCGGGGGCGATCCCTCGGCCGTCGTCCTCGACCGAGAGGAGCAGCGAGGCTCCTTCCTGACGCGCCTGGACGTGGATTCGGCCTTGGTCCTCGGTCGCGTCGATGGCGTTGAGGATCAGGTTGAGGACCACCTGGATGAGGTAGTCTCGCATCGCGACGACCGAGGCCAGGTCGTCGGGGAAGTTGGTGGTGATCGACCGCTGCTTGGTTCGCTGATAGTACTTGGCGATCCCAAGAGCCTCTTCAACGACCTCAGGGATGCGAACCCGGGTGACTCGGGTCGAGGCGGGGCGGGAGAAGTCGACCAGTTCGCGGATGGTTCGCTGGATTCGCTGCAGCTGGCGGCCGGCGAGGTCCAGCTTTTCGGCGGTGTAGGGGTCGGGCCCCCGGCGCTGGAGCATCTGAACGAGTGAACTGAGCGCCGCGAGCGGGTTGCCGACCTCGTGCGCGATCCCGGCGGCGAGCAGCCCGAAGGCGGCCATTTTCTCCTGCTGGATTTCGCGTGCCTGGGCGGCCCGGAGGGCGACGGTCCGTTCCTCGACCCTGCGTTCGAGTTCCTTGTGGGCCTCGGCGAGCTCGGCGTTGAGCCGGGCGTGCTCCTCGCCGGCGGCACGGATCGACCCGGCGAGAGAGGAACTGGCCCAGGTCACCCAGGCCATCATGGTGAGGGTGAGCAACGGGAGCGGTCCGGGCCGGCTCAGCTCGTCGAGGACCCCGGCGAGGCTTAGCAGGCTGACGCCATGAAATCCCAGAGTCCACCAGGCGACCGACGATCGGTTTTGGATGGAGCCGCCGATCAGCGAGAGGACGTAATACCAGCGGAATGGGCTCTCAATGCCGGTGTCATGGTAGCAGAGCAGGGCGATGAAGACGGACTCCATGAACGAGACCAGCAACGGCCAGCTTTTCAGGATGACCCGTCCGGTGCGCCAGAACGCGAAATCGAGCGCTGCGTAGGCGGCGCCGAGGGTCAAAAAGGCGCGGACAGCCCAGGGGTCGTGCAGCCCGGTCCGGGTCTGGACCAGGATGTAACCCATAACGACGCCGAACCATCGGAGCTTCACCACGGTCGATTCGGCGGCCAGCTCCCACCGCGACCGTCCCGTCTCCAACGCCATCGATGGCCCCCGATCGACCGCCGACGACCTGCGACGGCGACCCTCGCCGTCGTTCCGCCTGCAACACGCCGCCGCACGAACATTGTACGCCATCCACCCCGAACCGGCAGCAGGCAACTCCGTCTACCTTCGATCGCCGGGAATGGTGAGGGGTTGCGTGCTCTGGATAGAACCGTTGAAAAAATCCTCGGGATCCGCAATGTTTGGCTCGCGCCGCGAGCCTTGACGCGCGATGTCAGCACGTCTACAAGTTACGGAGCCGGTTTCTTTTCCCTATCTTTCCTGCTCGCGCTCTGTTTGCCATCTCACCTAATCGATGATGATAGAGGACCGTAAGCGGGACTCCGAGGGAGTGTTCGACGATGATCGAGGTTCAGGGGGCGGGCGAGACGCATGCGGCGGGTGAGGAACGGTTTGCGTTCCGGTTTGCGTTTTTGCTGCATCCGATCTCGCAGGAAAGCCGGCACCTGATGGATCTCAACCGGGACGGGAGCCTGCACCGGCGTTGGGGGCGGGTGGACCTGGCTGATTTCTGTCTGCGGGCGAGCGAGGCGGCGCGTCGGCAGGCGGAGCAGGGGGGCGAGGCTGCCGATGAGGTTCGCCTATTCGACCGGCTTGAAGGGCTAAGGTCGGCAGCGAGGGCGTCGGCGATGGGTCGGATCTACGAGATACCCATGGACCCCCGCTCGATCCTGAACGACCCGGGTCGGGCGATGGACTACATGGATCAGGCGGTCGAGCAGGCGATCGGATGGGGGGCAAGGCTGGTCGGGCTCGGCTCGATGACCGGAGTGATTGGTCGACGGGGCGCCGACCTGGCGGCGCGGCATCCGATCGCGGTGACGACCGGCAATAGCCTGACGGTGTATGCGACGTCTGCGAACCTCGACCATTTCTGCGGTCTGTTCGACATCGACCTTTCGCGGCAGGTGGTCGCGGTGGTCGGCATTCCGGGAAGCATTGCCTCGGCGATGGCCCAACTGCTTGCGTCCCGGTGCCGGGGGCTGATGCTGGTTGGGCGTCGGCGGTCGCCGCAGGCGGTTGCGTTGTCGAAAGAGCTGGGTGCTCCGCTGGTGCTCGATATCCCCGAGGCGCTGGCGAAGGCGACGATCGTGATCGCCGCGACGTCGTCGGGCGATTGCATCGACCCTGCGCATCTACGCCCGGGGACGATGGTGCTGGATGTCGGCGTGCCGACGGACGTCCGGCGGGACGGGCCGCAGCGGCCGGATGTCCTGGTGCTGGCGGCCGGCTACTCTCGTGTTCCCGAAGCCGTCCCGCGCGACTCGTTCTTCTTGCAATTCTTCCAGGGGATCGTGCCGTCGTGCCTGGGCGAGACGATGGTCCTCTCGTTCGAGGGGCGGGCCGAGTCGTTCTCGATCGGGCGCGAGCTCGACCTGCGCCGGGTGCGCGAGATCGGGAGGCTGGCCGAGGCGCACGGGTTCACGTTTGCCGACGCGATTGTCTCCGGCTCGCCGATGACGCCCGAGCAGCACGCCCGGTTCCTCAGGGTGATCGCCCGGGGGCGGACTCTCCATGCGATGGAAGGTCCGGCGTGCGGCTGCGGCGAGTCGGAGGCGCCGGCCTGCCGTGAGTGTGAAGGCGAGTCGATCGACCTTGCCGCAATGGCGGCCCTCGCCGCCGACCGGTTCGCCCGGCACATCAACCCGGTGCTAGTCGGAGTCGGCAAGCTGACGGCGACCCTCCGGACGTTCGTTCGTGGCGAGGGGAACGAGCTGTTCGACGATTCCGGGCGGGCCTTCCTGGATTTCGTGGCCGGGTTTGGCTCGTTGAACCTGGGGCACAACCACCCGGCGGTGGTCTCGGCACTGACCTCGGCGATCGAGCAGCAGGCTCCTGGATTCGCGCCGGGGTCAATCAACCCGCTGGCCGCTGCACTGGCAGAGCGACTGGCCGCGGTCGCGCCCGACGGTCTCGACATGGTCTTCTTCGCCAATAGCGGCGCCGAGGCTGTCGAGGCGGCCTTGAAATTGGCGAGAGCGGCGACCGGCCGGGCCGGCCTGCTCTCCTGCGAGGGCTCGTATCACGGCAAGACGCTGGGCGCCCTCTCGGTGACGGCCCGGCGTGCGTATCAGGCGCCGTTCGGTCCGATGGTCCCCGGCTGCGAGACCGTCCCCTACGGCGACCTGCCGGCCCTCGAGCGGGCGCTGGCGACCCGGCGGTTCGCGGCGTTCGTGGTCGAGCCGGTGCAGGGCGAGGGCGGGATGATCGAGCCGCCGCCGGGCTACCTCGCCGGGGCGCAGGAGCTTTGCCGGGCGTCGGGGACGCTCTTGATCACCGACGAGGTGCAAACGGGCCTCGGCCGGACCGGGCCGCTGTTCGCCGTTGAGTCCGATGGAGTGGCGCCCGACGTGATGACGCTCGCGAAGTCGCTCGGCGGCGGCCTGATGCCGATTGGCGCGATGCTGGCCCGCCGGTCGCTCTGGCAGAAGGCTTATGGGTCGTTTCAGGGCTTCGCGCTGCACACCAGCACGTTCTCCGGCGGCAGCCTGGCCTGTGCCGCCGGGCTCGCGACGCTCCGGGCGCTGACCGAGCCCGGGTTCCTCGCCGAGGCCGCCCGGCGCGGCGAACAGCTCCGCCTCGGGCTGCAAGAGATCGTCCGCGACTGCCCGATTCTGCGCGAGGTCCGGGGCCGCGGCCTGATGCTTGGCGTCGAGTTCCAGCCCTTGCCCGAGATCCTCCTGACCCACTTCAAGAAGAGCGACGCTGGCGGGGCGAGCTGGATGCTGGTCCCCGATCACGACGACCTGCTGCGGAACATCCCGGCCCT
>DAHZZC010000335.1 GCA_027435495.1 Planctomycetales bacterium | reverse complement strand
GGTCCATCCCATCGCCATCGCCCCGTAGATCGTCCGGGCGATCGAGTTCTTCGCCTTGTCGCGGAGAGTCGCCAGGTCAGGGATCAGGCCGACGTACCAGAAGATCAGCGAGACCGTCCCGTACGTGGACACGGCGAAGACGTCCCAGATCAGCGGACTCCGCCACTGCGGCCAGAGGTCCATCGTGTTGGGATACGGCATCAGCCAGTAGAAGACCCAGGGGCGCCCCAGGTGCAAGAGCGGGAACATCCCGGCGCAGGCGACGGCGAAGAGCGTCATCGCCTCGGCGAACCGGTTGATCGAGGTCCGCCAGTCCTGCTTCAGCAGCAGGAGGATCGCCGAGATCAGCGTCCCGGCGTGGCCGATCCCGATCCACCAGACGAAGTTGACGATCGCGAACCCCCACATGACCGGGACGTTGATCCCCCAGACCCCGACGCCCCGGAGCAGCAGGTAGGCGATCGCGAAGTGCAGGCCACCGACCAGCGCCGCCGCGATGGCCATGATCGCGAACCATCGCCGATCGTAGGGGCGCCTCAGGACGACGCCGCTGAGGTCGTCCGTGACCGTCTTGTAGGTGTGCCCGGGCGCGATGACCTTTAAGGTCTCATCCCGGAACGCAGGCATCTCGTATACGGGCTCAGCCATCGCTGGTTCACGCCTCGATCTCGGGGTTGGGATTGCGCAGCTTGCCCAGGTACGTCGTGCGCGGCCGGGTGTTGAGGTCGGCCAGCAGCCCGTAGTTTCTCGGGCTTTCCTTCGCTCGGGCCACCGCGCCCTTCTTGTCATTGACGTTGCCGAAGACGATCGCCCGGGTCGGGCAGGCGCCCTGGCAGGCGGTCACGACCTCGTCGCCGCGGACCGGTCGGTTCTCGATCTCCGCACGGATTCGGGCCTGACTGATCCGCTGCACGCAGTACGTGCACTTCTCCATCACGCCGCGCGGCCGGACGGTCACGTCGGGATTTCGCATCAGCTTCAGGCTGGGCGTCGTCTCGTCGGCGTACTGGAAGAAGTTGAACCGCCGGACCTTGTACGGGCAGTTGTTCGAGCAGTATCGGGTCCCGACGCAACGATTGTAGGTCATCTCGTTGAGGCCCTCGGCGCTGTGGGTCGTGGCCTCGACCGGGCAGACGACCTCGCACGGGGCGGTCTCGCAGTGCATGCAGGGGACCGGCTGGAATCCGACCGGGGGATTCTCCTCCCCGTCGCCCTCGTAGTAGCGGTCGACCCGGAGCCAGTGCAGCTCTCGGGAGGCCAGGACCTGATCGCGGCCGACGACGGAGATGTTGTTCTCCGACTGGCAGGCCATCACACAGGCTCCGCAGCCGATGCAGGCATTGAGGTTGATGACCATCCCCCAGGCGTTCTGCTCGCCTTCCTGCCGCTTCTTTTGCGGTTCGGGCGGAACGATCAGGCTATCGCCCCATTCGAGGCTGGCCGTCTGCTCCCTGTCCTGTTCCATCACCTTCGCGTACTTCGGATCTTCCTGGTACTGCTTGAGGGTGGCGGTCCGGATGAGGTGCCGGTCCTCCTTCACCAACCTGGGATCGTCCATCCGGAAGTGGTGCTGGGTGACCGAGAGAGCGCCTTCCTTGCCGGTCTTGTTGACCTCCAGGCCGGAGCCCGACCAGAGGAGTTCGGCGGTCCGGAGCGGGTAGACGTCCACGCCGATGTTGGACCCGACCCGACCGGCCCGGCGGCGGCCGTAGCCGAGGGTGACCGTGATGGTCGACTCGGCCTGCCCCGGCAGGATGTAGGCCGGAATCGTGACGTGCCGGCCCTGGATTCGGATCTCGAGCTCGTCGCCGTCCTTCACCTCGAGGGCCCTGGCACGCGCCGGGCTGAGGTAGGCGGCGTTTTCCCAGGTGAGCCGGGTCATGGGCCGCGGCCACTCCTGGAGCCAGGAGTTGTTGGCGAACTGGCCGTCCCAGACGCCGGGATCGGGTCGGAAGACCAGCTCGAGGTCATCGCGGGCGTTGGTGACGGTCGCCGCCGCCATCGCGTCGGCGGCCTTGGCGGTCACCGACTTCGGTTTCCGGGCGGTTCCGGTGATCACACCTTCCTTGAGCGACTTCTTCCAGGCGGCCTCGAAGTTGTCGCCGAGGCCGTGATGCCGCCAGTAGTCGCGAACGATCTCCAGGCCGGTTCGGCCGGGCTCGCCGAGCAGGACGGCGAGGATCTCGATGGCCGACTTCCCCTTGTAGAGGGGTGCGATCATCGGTTGCTGGACGCTCGCGGTTCCGTCGAACGCCCGGGCGTCGCCCCAGGCTTCCAGCTCGTGGGCGAGCGGGATGTGCCAGTGGCAGAGTTCGGCGGTTTCGTCGTGGTAGAGCCCGCTGTGGATCCGCAGGGGGATCTTGTCGCTGGCGAGCAGGTTGGCGAAGTCGAGGTCGGCCGGGGCGTCGTACGCCGGGTTGGCTCCGATGACGACCAGTGCGTCGACGGCTCCCTGCTGGATCGCCCGGGCGAGGTCGCGGATCGAGTCGAGCTGGTCGTCGGGACCGGCGGCGACCGGCTCGATGTACTCGACGGTCTGACCGATGGCTCCGAGGGCTCCGTTGATCGCGTGCGCCAGGGCGTGAACGGCTCCCGACTGGGTCTCGCCGGGGATGACGACCCCCTGCTTGCCCGCCGCCTTGAGGTCGCGGACCAGGGCCGCGACCCACTTCGCGTGCGGGGCCAGCTTCCCCTTGAGCGACTGCTCGACGGGGGTTTCGGAGCCGCCGACCCCGAGTCCCGCGGCGATCGCGCGGGCGACGGCCAGG
>DAHZZC010000334.1 GCA_027435495.1 Planctomycetales bacterium | reverse complement strand
GCTGGCCGTCGCCGCCGTCGACCGTGACGCCGTCCTGGATCTGGGCCCGGGTCAGGCTCGTCAGGTTGAACCACGCGACCTCTCCGGCAATCCCGACGTTCCCGCCCGAGTCCCCCGACTGCACCAGCGCTGCGGCGATGATCTGCTGCGTCGCCGTGACCGACAGAGTCCCCGAGGGCCCCACGCCGATCCTCGCGCCGCTGTCGATCGTGGCGAGCGGCTGATTGTCCAGGACGTCGATGAACCCCGAGATCCCGATGGCGTTCGTGGCGTTCGCGTCGCCGGTCGGCTTCACGATCCCCCGCAAGGCATTCTTGAGGCCCCCCTTGTCTCCCGCCTGCTGCCAGGTGTCGATGAACGAGGAGGGGGCCAGGTTCAGGAAGAAGTTGCCGTCCTCGGCGAGGTTCTCATATTGCGTGCTCGCGCCGACCGCGACCGACTGCGAGCCGCTCGCGAACGAGATGTTCACGTCGACGATCGCCGGGAGGCCCAGCTCGCCGAGCGGCAATAACCCCGTCGCCTTCTGGTTGATCGCGGCGGCGCCGATCGTCGCATCCGTGTTCATCGAGATGCTGAAGATCTGGAGGTTGCCGGAGAGCGCCGTCCGGGATTCATTCCCCTGGTCGACCGAGGCGGAGGCTGAGTTGTTGAAGATATCCGAGCCGAGCCCGAACATCACGTCGGTGATCAGGCCGGTGAGGGCATTCAGCGGGTTGTAGGCAGGATTCGCCGAGTCATAGACGATGTCCCCTTCAAACCCGGAGGCCGATGTCGGCACCTCGAACGGGATCTGGGTCGCCGCTGTCACCGAGAGGCTCCCGGCGGAATCCACCTGGGCGTTGTCGTCGACCTTGGCTATCGAGACCGGCGAGAAAAAGCCGAGCCCGATGGCCAGCGCCCCCGCAAAGCCGCTCGTCCCGTCCGGCGGTGTCGGGGTTGGAGACGGCGTGGGCGTGGGGGACGGCGTTGGAGACGGCGTGGGCGTCGGTGCCGGGGTTGGGGACGGCGTGGGCGTCGGTGCCGGGGTTGGAGACGGCGTGGGCGTGGGGGACGGGGTTGGGGACGGCGTGGGCGTGGGTGCCGGCGTTGGAGACGGCGTGGGCGTGGGCGACTCGGTCTTGCCGGTAAACGAGGCGTTCGCGGAGGTGTCGATCGTCAGGGAGTTGGTCGAGGAGACGGTCACGCTGCCGGCCGATTCGATCACGGCCGAGGAGCCCACCTCCGCCGTGACGTTGTCCGTCGGCTCACGCAGGATGTAGATGGCGCCGATCAGTGAGATGTCCGGCATTCCTCCCGTCGAGTTGGGGGCGTTGGTCAGGATCTGGGCCGGAGTCGAACTTGTGGTCGTACTGCTACCGTTGCTGGAAGTCGGCGTGGGCGTGGGCGTGGGATTCGGCGACGTGGTCGAGGACTTGGTAAAGAAGCCCAGGATGATCTGGTTGGCTTGCTGGGAGAGGCCTTCGGGCTTGAGCAACTTGTCGGCGGTGGACGGCTCGAAGCTGATCCCGCTACTGACGTACGAGTTGTTGCCATCGGTGAGCGTGGCCGTGACGTTCACTCCAGGCGTCCCCACGGCGATCAGGGTATTGGGCGAAGACGTGAAGGGCCTGGGCAGCTTCATCTCGGCGGTGTTGATGCTGCCGAACTGGGCCATCAGCGTGGTCCGGTTGTCGACCGGCGTGAAGGGCAGGGCGCAATTGATGTTGGTGGTGAGGGTGCCGGAGGTCAGCGTGGTGATCGGCACGGGCGGGCTGGCTGTGGCGTTCTGATAGCTGCTCGCGAGCTGGAAGATGCCTGGGGTACTCGTGGTGATGACGTAATACACCTGGCCGGAGACCAGGCCGCCGATCGCCGAGTCGCTCGACGTCTGGGGCCCGAGGTAGACGAACGCCTGACCGTTGGTCAGCCCGGGGTCGAACGGCGTGCCCGGCTCGAACGGGTCGTTGATCGTCACCTGCGAGGGAGTGACGGTCACGTTCTCGGAAGTCGGCGTGCCGAACATCGCCGTGGTGGTCGTCCCCGAGGCGAGCGAGACGTCAACCAGGTTGCCCGAGGCGTCCTGGAACGCCACGAGGCCGGGGTGGCCGACCCGGTCGGGGAGCGTCACGGTGTACGTCTGCCCGGGCGTCAGGCCGACGATGCCCGGGCTGCCCGGAGCAGGCCCCTCGTAGATGAGTTGCTGGCCCACGTCGAACGTGAGACTGTTCCCGAAGTCCACCGTCGTCCCGGCCTAGGCGACCGGCGTGCCCGCGGGATTGACCGTCACCAGAAACGAGCCGGTCGCCGGCGCCGTGCCGATGAGGATCGATTCGATAGCCGGCGCGACCCAGTCCTCGCCGCCTCCGGCCTGCGACTCGGCGGCCTGGGCCGCCGCGACGCCGGCCGCTGAGGCCCCCTGAGTATCGTTGGGATGGCTCTGGAGATAGGCGTCGTAGGCCGGTTGGTAGGCCCTCTGGTACTGGGTGTTGAAGCTCGTCTGACCCGCCTGCGCCGCCGCCTGGGCCTGCGCGGCGGACGTGGACGTCAGCCGCATCAGCCGGGGATTGGCCGCGTCCTGGATCACGTAGTACGTCCCACCTTCGACCAGGCCCGAGACGACCTGGCCGAACGCCCCGTGGTAGGTCAGGGACGTCCCGCTCGCGAGGGGATTGCCGGGGACATCGGCGTAGTTGAACCCCATGTCGATCGTGTTCGTCGTGGCGTCGAACCGGAACGCGGGGTCGAAGACCAGCGTTCCGCCGCTGAGTCCCCCCGTCGCGTTGGCGCCGATCGGTACGGCGAGGCCCGCCTGGGCATCGCTGTAGGAGGCGGCAAGCTGGATCAACTGTGGGTTCGCCGGATCGGGGATCGCCCAGTACCGGACGCCGTCCTGGAGGCCGCTGATCCCCGACCCCTGGTAGATGAAGTTGTCGCCCAGCCCGAAGCCCGCGTCGAATGGGAACTGGATCACGTTGGCCGGCAGCCCCTGCGGGTTGACGGTCACCGGCAGGCTCTGCTGGAAGCCCTGGAGCACCGGGTCGAGGTTCAGGGGGATGGCCGGGCTCCCGGCCTGGGACGCAAGCTGCAGGCGATCCGCGTTGGACGGGTCCGGGAGCACGTAGTACGTCGCCCCGTCGACGAGCCCGCCGATCGCCTGCCCCTTGACGGCCTGGTAAGTCACAGCCTGGCCGGTGGTGAAGCCCGGGGCCGAGTCGAACTGGATCATCCCATTGGTTTGATTGATGTCCGAGATCGGCACCGTGGTCTTGCCGTCGGCGCTGCTGAGGGTCGGATACTGCTGGAACGTGACAGCGTTCCCCGCCATCGCGTCGGCGAGCGTGGCCGCGAGCTGGAACTCGTCGGTCGGCAGGCTGGAGCCGCTGCCGGGGACGATCACATAATAGGTCGCGCCGTTGGTCAGGCCGCCGATCGGAGAATTGGACCCGCTGGAGTAGATCAGCGCCTGGCCGGTGGTGAGGCCCACGAACGCCGACGGTGACGCCTTGATGGCGCTGTTGGCGTAATCCACCTGTCGGTCCGGATCGAACGAGAGCGTCGGTTTGCTGCCGGTGCCGCCGGAGATCAGGGTGCCGTTGGCGTGGGCCTGGATATTATTGTTCGTGACGTTGTAGCCCAGGGCGGCCCCGGCCAGCCCGGTCACGTAGGTGCCGGTCGACGGCGTCGTCGTGTTCGTCCCGGTCCCCGTCGCCGAGAGTGTGACCGAGCCGGCCGCCTCGACGGTCGCGCCCGCCTCGACCGTGGCCGTCGCCGTCTGATCGACCACGCCGATCGCCACCGCGAGGGCGATGCTGTACGCGTTGCTCGGGGCGCTGTTGAGGTTCTGGCCGGTCCGCGCCGTCGAGGATGTCGTGGTGGTGTCGGTCGACTGGATCGTCACGCCGCCCCCGGTCGACGCCACGATGGCCCCGTTGGCCACGTCGGTCACCGCGTTGGTCACCCCCTGCATGTACGAGAACGCCGCGCCGAACTGCGTGTTGTACGTCCAGATCGCCTGGCCCTGGGCGTCGGCTGTGCTCGCCGAGGACAGCGTCACGTCCGACGACCCGATGATCCGCACGTCGGCGCCGACCTGCACCGTCGAGGCCGCGTTCCGGTAGTTGATCGACAGCGGCAGCTTCAGCAGATTGAGCCCCGGCACCAGGCTGAGCAACTGCAGCCCGGTGTTGAGCGTGCCGCCGACCCACTGGCCCCACTGCGAGGGGTTGTCGCTGCTCCCGCCGGTCTTATTGCTAACGCCGTTGACCGCCTGCTGCACCAGCGAGTTGTCGCCCGAATTGGCCTCGATGTCGATCGTCCCCCCCTCGACCAGCGTCGGGGCGGCCGCCGTGCTGTTCTGGAAGTTGACAGTCGACTGCCGGACAACGCTCGCGAGCGTCGGGAAGCTCAGGCCGTCGAGGACGTTGTCCTCGTTCGTGGCCGTGAGCTGGATCTCGCCGGCACTGTGCGAGCCGGTCGCCCAGGCCAGCAGTTGCGAGCCGGCGTCGACCTGGATCTGGGGGTTGTTAAAATTGACATTGAGGATCGGATTGTTCGGGTCCGAGTTCGCCACATTCACCGTCAGGTTGCCCGAGTCCCCCTGCGAGGCCCCGGTGATTGGGTCCCCGCCGCCAACGTTCCGGGTCGAGATCGTCACCCCGCCGCCGCCGGATGTCCCGAGGAAGGCGCCGGTGTAGCGGCTGGCCGTGAAGTTGCCCCCATTGGTGAACACGTCCGACTCGATCCGCAGGAACTCGAGCGACGAGCCGACCGGCGTGGCGTTGAACGTCAACGAGTGGCCGTCGGTCGCGAACGGGCCCGTCAGAGTGACCCCGCCGGTGGTGGTCCCCACTGCACTCGCGATCTGCGTGTCGATGGTCACGTTCTGCGTCAGGAGGTCCAGCGTGCCGCCGCCCGCCCCGAGCGCGGTGGAGTAACTGGCCCCATCGGTGCTCCACTCCAGGTCGCCGTTTGGCGCCATCTGGAGGTACAGGTTGTCGTTGAGAGTGAACGAGGTGAAGGTCACCGTCGAGCCCGACAGCGAGACGTCCACCGACATCAGCGAACGGTCCTCAAGCCCCTCGAGAATGGGTCGCCGTATCCTCGGCCGCGGCGAACGCCTCGGTCCTCTCGCCCTCCCCCCTGTCGCCCCCGATCCGCTCCCCAGCAACCACCAGCCCGGCTTCGATCTGCGCGACATCTCGGTGAACTCCGCATCGTCCTTAGGTGTGCCATCGTGGGGAATGCGCGTGGCGATATCCTCGCCGGCCGATCGGCCGGGAGGGCGCAGGTGCAGCGTGACCTCGCCGGGCGAGGTCACGAGGCCGGACATTTCAAATCAGGATAAAATTGACATATGGATTCAGAAGATGCAACTTGATGTCGGGCCCAGGCCGGCTCGGTCCCGCTGTGGCACCCCCGGCTGGGGACGGGCTCTCGGGCTCGGCTGGACAGCGGTAATTCCCAGAACTATCATGAATGATGACGCGTGAAGTTGGCTGTCGCCGCGGCGACCACCGGACGGGTAATACAACCGCCTCTCATCCGACACGGCGGGGGCCCTCCTTGCGAGGGAGGAAAACGGCCCCGCTACTGAGGAAAACGGCCCCGCTACAGAATCATCCGAAATCCACGCCGCGGGATGGTCAGAATTTTCCGATTTTCTTGCCCGTCCAGGGCGGCGCGACGGCCGGCCGGGGCGTCGTTAAGGCGACGGTGCAGATGGACGAGGACAGGACGGTGAGGCAACCGGCGGCGGAGTTGCTCCCGGCGATCTACTCCGAGCTGCGGCGGCTGGCCGACGAGCTGGTCGGGCGCCTACCTCCGGGGCAGACCCTCCAGCCTACGGCGCTGGTCCACGAGGCCTACCTCCGCCTGGTCGGCGACCGCGACCCCGGCTGGGAGGGCCGCCGTCATTTCTTCGGCGCCGCCGCGCGGGCGATGCGCGACATTCTGGTCGACCAGGCCCGGCGCAAGGGGGCTCGCAAGCACGGCGGCGGCAGCCACCGGGTCGAGCTGAGCGAGGGCCTGACCCTCATCGTTCCCCCGGCCAACGACCTCCTCACCGTGGATGAGGCGATCCACGCGCTCCAGGTCGAACGCCCCGACCTCGCCGAGATCGTGCTGCTCCGCTACTTCGCCGGGCTCAGCATTGAGGAGACGGCCGCCGTCCTGGACGTCTCGGTCAGCACCCTGGTGCGCGAGTGGCGATTCGCGAGGGCCTGGCTGGCCTCTCGCCTGGACGATGCGACGGATCGATCCCATGACTGAGCCAGGGCGAGACCGGGTCCAGGAGCTGTTTGACCGGGCGATCGACCTGCCGACGCCGGATCGGGCGGCCTTCCTGGAAGCCGCCTGCGCCGACGACGACGCGCTCCGCGCCAGGGTAGAATGCCTGCTGGCTTACGACGCCCGCTTCCCCGCGGGCGACGACGACGAGGGTGTGCTGACGAGCCCCGTCGTCCGCATCCCGGCGCCGGCGACGAGGGCGGCCGACGACCTCGACGACCTGGCCGACCGCCCTGCCGCCGGGCTAACGGGCCGCCTCATCGCCGTCCCCGGCTATCGCATCCTCGGCCGGATCGGCGAGGGCGGCATGGGCACCGTCTTCGAGGCTGAGCAGGACCGCCCGCGCCGCGTCGTGGCGCTGAAGGTCGTCCGGCTCGGGTTGAACTCCGACGTCCTGATGCGTCGCCTCGGCCAGGAGGCCCAGATCCTGGCCCGCTTGCAGCACCCCGGCATCGCGCAGGTCTATGAAGTCGGCCTCGACGACGATGGCCGGCCGTTCTTCGCCATGGAATACATCCGCGGCCGGCCGCCGGACGAGCACGTCCGCCGACACGGCCTGGACCTTGCCGCCTGCCTCGGCCTGCTGGCGCTGGTTTGCGACGCGGTGCAGCACGCCCACGACCGGGGCGTGATCCACCGCGACCTCAAGCCGGCCAACATCCTGGTGGAGGAGTCCGGGCAGCCGAAGGTGCTCGACTTTGGCGTGGCCCGCACCTTCGGCGTCGACCCGCTGACCGCCGCCGGGTTGACCCAGACTGGCCAGCTTCTGGGCACGCCCAATTACATGAGCCCCGAGCAGGTGACCGCCGATCCCAACGCCGTGGACCACCGCGCCGACGTCTACGCGCTGGGGGTGATCCTCTACGAGCTGGCCGCCGACCGGCCGCCGCTCCCACTGGCGGACCGGCCCCTGGCCGAGGCGGCCCGACTGATCCAGGAGCTCGACCCCCCGCCGCTGGGCGCGTTCCGCCCCGAGCTGCGCGGCGACGTCCAGACGATCATCGCCCGTGCGATGGAGAACGACCCGGCGCGGCGGTACGCCTCAGCGGCCGAGCTGGCGGCCGACCTGCGACGATGGCTGGCCCACGAGCCGATCCGGGCGCGGCCGCCCTCGGCGCTGTACCAGCTCCGCAAGTTCGCCCGCCGCCACTCGGTGCTGGTGGTGAGTGCAGCCGCCACGACGGCGGCGCTGGTCCTGGGGCTGGTGACCACGACGCTCTTCGCCCTCGGCGAGGCCAGGCAGCGCAACCAGGCCGAGCAGAACGCCCAGCGGGCTGAGGCCGAGCGGGCCGAGGCCCAGTTCCAGGGATACCGCTCCCGCCTGGCCGCCGCCGTCGCAGCCCTCTCGGTGCACGACGTGGCCGACGCTGGCCGCCAGCTCGACACCGCCCCGAAGCCGCTCCGCGGCTGGGAGTGGCGACACCTGCGCGGCCGGCTCGACGACAGTTCCTCGGAAATCCCCTTGCCCGCCCGGAACGCCTTCCTCATCGGGGCCCCGGACCGGCTGCGGATCGGGGCCTTCGCGACGGACGGCCTGCGCCTGCTCGACCCGGCCGGCGGCGCGGCGGAGACGCGGCCGATGGCCCCGGATGGCGGACCCTATCGCCACTTCAGCGCCACGCCGACTCGACGGGGGTTGCGGGTCGCGGCCTGGTCGGGCCACGAGCGCCTCGACCTGCTCGACGACACCGGCCGGGTCTTCCGTCATCTGCAAGTCCCAGGGGGCGACGGTGCCTGGAGTGCCCTCTTCAGCCCCGATGGCTCTCGGCTCGTGGTCCAGGCGACGGGTCACGCCTTCGGGGGGATGCGGGAGCTGTTGGTCTTCGATGCGGACTCCGGCCTGTTGATCGCGTCCTGTCCGGGGCACAAGAGGAGGATTCTGGCCCTCGCCTTCAGCCCGGACGGCTCGCGCCTCGTCTCGGTCAGCGAGGACCAACTGGCCCGGATCTGGGACCCAGCCACCGGCGTCTTGATCGCCACCTGTCACGGGCACGAGAGCAAGGTCCTCCACGTGGCCTTCCGTCCGGACGGTGCCCGGTTGGTCACGACATCGGCAGACGGAACCGTCCGCCAGTGGGACTCCATCACCGGCCGGGAGGTCCAGCCCGCGTACGACCGACACGTCGGTCCGGTCGCCGTGGCCGCCTATAGCCCAGACGGCGAATGGATCGCGTCGGCGGGCCGCGACCACACGATCCGGTTCTGGCGGGCGACGGGTCGTCAGGATGCGTCGGTCCTCCACGGCCACACCGGAGGCGTGACCGCGCTGGCGTTCGACCCGAACGGGCGCCGGCTCGGGTCGCTCAGTACGAACGACGAATTCGGATGGACGGACGGCACCGCGCGAGCCTGGGACGTGGACCCCACCGCATCGCTCCCCGTGTTGCGCGGACACACCGACTTCGTCTACCCGGTGGCCTACAGCCCCGACGGCCGATGGATCGCCTCGGGAGCCTGGGACAGCACGGTACGCCTCTGGGACGCCGCGACCGCCGAGCCCTGCGCCGTCCTGACTCACCCCGACATCGTGCCGTGCCTGGCCTTCGGCCCCGACGGCCGATGGCTGGCCTCCGGAACCTACGCCGACGACCGGGTGCGGATCTGGGATGTGGAGACGGCCCGCGTCCTCCGGGAACTCCCGGTCGGGCTCGGGGTGATCCGCACGCTGACCATCCGCCCCGACGGCCGGAGGATGGCCGCGACGGTGTACGACAAGAGACTAGGGTATGCCTTCCGCGTCTGCGACGCGGCCTCCGGCGCGATCGTTTACGCGGCCGAGGGCCAGGCCAGGGCCTACAGCCCCGACGGCCGATGGCTGGCCACGCTGGCCGCGGATGCCCGGGAGGTTCTGCTCCGAGATGCCCGGGGCCACGAGGTGGCCCGCCGGTTCCTCGGCCACGAGGGGACGGTCTACTCGGTCGCCTTCAGCCGCGACAGCCGGCGGCTGGCCTCGTGCAGCGATGACCGGACCGTTCGCCTCTGGAACATCGATACCGGCCAGTGCCGGGTGCTCCGCGGGCACAACGACCAGGTCTTCGCGGCAGCCTTCCACCCCGACGGCACGCGACTGGCCACCGCCGGCCGCGACCAGGCCGTCTGGATCTGGGATCCGGAGCGGGGCGTGGAGGTGGCCCGGCTAACGGGTCACACCGACTACGTCTGGTCGCTGGCCTTCAGCCCCGACGGCTCCTCGTTGGCCTCCGGCTCCGGCGACTTCACCGTCCGGCTCTGGGACACGTCGCCGCGGGAGACACGCTACCGGGCCCGCCGCGAGGCCGAAGCCCTGCGACCCGAGGCCGATCGGCTCGTCGAGAGCCTGTGGCGCCAGACCCCCGACCCGGCCGCGGTCGTCACCGCCATCAAGGCCCGCCCCGGGCTCAGCGAGTCACAACGGAATGCGGCCCGCCGCGCGCTGCTTCGCCGCGCCGCGCCGCCGGGATCAAGGAGGTGAGGCGAACGCCTACGGCCGAGGTGTGGTCCCTCGCTTCGCATCCTGCGCCGCGACTCGGCCGTACCACCTTCTACCACCAATCGTCCCCGAAGTACCACCAGACGACGCCTCGCGACGCTCGAATGGCTCGGGCTTGCAACGGCATCGGCGGTCGATTATCCTTTTCACCATCGGTGGTCACGTTCCATCAGCGCAAGCCAATACGTCGCATGGCATGCAAGAGGTCGGGGGTTCAAATCCCCTATCCTCCACTCGGTTGTAAGTGAAGCCAAGGCTGGACTTACAGCTTACCCGCCCAGGAAGGCGGCGCGGCGATTGGCCTGCTCCTCATTTCTCGGTCCGCGAGAAATGGGAGACACCCGGGCACAATGGCCTGAGACCCACACACAGGGCAATCGACTGCTCTTCGCGGTCCTCACGAATCTTTCGGCGGCGGGCATTTCCCTGAGCGCCGAGACGCATCAAGACGTCTTCTCGCACCCTTCACCGGGCGGCCCCGGTCACGTCCTCAAACCGCTCCTCGCCGCGGATCGGGATCGTCCGGATCTCCCTGGCGTCCAGGTCCAGCGATTTCAGGTCAATCACTCGAATCCGGCTGTTCTCATAGGTCCTGAAGTAGTACCGCAGGTTCTTCAGATCCGAGGCGCTGGTCCAGAGCGTCTAGTCGGCGGCCGGCTTCCCCTTCTCCAGATTCCGTACCGCCCCCTTCGGGATGTCGAACTGGTTGAGGATGTGGAAGGCTTGCAGGACGCCCTCGCGGGCCGTCTTCACCGGCAGGGCCGACTGGGAAAACGCCACCGCCCGGACAAATCGCGAAGGCGGGGTAAAGTCGCCAGGGAGCCCGAGCAACCCGCTGCCCTGACCGAGCACCTTCAGGCTCACACCCGCGAGGTCGAGTTTCGGCACGTCGCTCACCGTCAGGTTGACGTAGTTGCTCAGGTTGGTCATGTGCCAGTCGAAGGCCGGCGAGTTCGACATCACGCCGAGCGGGTTCGAGTGGACCTTCAACTCGCCCCCAACGTGCTCCAGCACGACCGACCGGCCCGCGGCGTCGTTGACGATGAAGTGCAACGGCGGGACAAACCCAAATTCCTTGAGGACCACCGCACCCACCCGGACGCCCCGGGCCGCCTCCACCGCCTCGCCCACGTTCGCCGATGTCCCCAGCAGAAACCCCGCCAACTCGTGCGGCGCCAGGGCCCGTGATTCGTCCGAGGCCCCGATCGCCTGATACTGAGCCGTTCCGGGGAAGTAAAAGACGCCGACGTGCAGGCCCTTCTCATTCAGACCGTCGGCGAAGAGGGTCCGACCGCAGGCGTTCATCCCAACGCTCGCGTACCTCGTCCTCCAGCGCAGGCCTGGTCTGCCGGCCTCGGTCGATCCAACGTGATCCCGACCTCCTGGCACGACGATGACCTGAGATTGGATGTCCACGGCGAATTCGAGGGTCCGGGCGAAGATGACCGAGCCGTCCTTCGGCTTGATCGTGATCCCGGTGCAGGCCCGAACCGGCGACGAGAAGGCGGTCATCAGGACCAGGACCATCGGGACGATGAGGTGCCTTTGGTGGCGAGGCATGGGTCGAACTTCCCCGTGGCTTCCCAATCAGAGGCGGACCGAATCACGCAACCTCAACCCACGAGACGACCCGCGCCGCCACTTCCCGCGCCACCGAGCCCCGTCCTCGGATCGCCAGGGAGACAGGAACAGTCCGGCTGGCTCGGCACTCTCCGCGCAAGGAAAGAGGGAGCCGATCAGGACTCCCTCTGCGGGTACTTCGCGGATCGAACCCCGATTCGCGGGTCGATCAATACCGGCCGCCGCCGCCGCCGCCACCGCCGTAGCCGCCGCGACCACCGCCACCACCACCGCCGCCGCTACGACCCCGGCCGCCGCCGCCGCCGCCGTAGCCGCCACCACCACCGCCGCCGTAGCCGCCGCCACCACCCCCGCCACCGCGGGCCTCGCGGGCCTTGGCCTCGTTGACCGTCAAGCGACGGCCACCGTACTCGTGATCATGGAGGGCGTCGATGGCGGCCTGGGCTTCGTTGTCGTTGCCCATCTCGACAAACCCGAATCCTCGGCTACGCCCGGTGTCGCGATCCTCCACGACCTGGGCGCTGACGACCTCGCCGTAGCAGGCGAACAGCTCTTCGAGGTCGGAACCGGTGGCCTGGAACGGCAAGTTTCCGACATACAGCTTCTTCAAGGCGCTTCTCACTCAATCGGACAAAACGGGACCCGTACGATCTCGCGAGGTCCCAGGGGAACGGGGCCGAAGTGCCGGCCCGACTGGCAGGGAGGCGAGAGAAGCGGGCGAGGGCCGTTACCGATGGGTCCGACTTCGCGAGCTCGTTCGTACTCCTCGCGGTATTATACCAACTCCTCGGTCGATGGAATCGTTTTTTTCGGGAAGAGTATCCGATTTTTTCGGTAAACCGGCCGAGCCTCGGGCGTCTCCGGCCCAATCGGCCCCCTCGACCCGCCCGGCGCCCGGATCGCGAAGCCTCCTGCCCGCCCCGACGACGCCTCCCCAAATCGATCGCGGCCCCCGACTTCCGCCTTCCCACTATCGCCCTGGTGAATAAAATCATCACGCACGGCCGACGACCCATCGGCCGAGATCCGCCGGCCCGCCACCCAGAACGGGCCATCCCCTCGCGGAAGATCTGGCCCAATCCGCCATGCTCTTCCCAGAAGTCAAGGGCGGGATAAACTAGAATGGAGAAACTTCTCCCAATCGTGGCCCGCATCAGCAGGGCGGCGATCACCCGGGATCGCCAGGGTCCGATCGGAGGCCGGACGCACCGGAGTAAGTGCATGATTCCCCAACTCCAGCACGCAAATGGACTGCCCTGGTTCTTCTGGATTGGTGTTCAGAGCTGGGAATGTCGGGGCTGCGGCGCCTCCGGCGACCAGCCGCCGTTTACCGACGTCGTCAGCTTCGCGCGGTGGGCCGGCGACATCAAGCGAGCACACGCGAAATGCGGCCGTCCCCTCGTCCTCGCCGCCGGCGAGGTCGGCCACCCCCTCAACCCCGATCGATCCGAGCGCTAGCAGACTCTCCCCGTCACGGCCTCGGCCAGTACATCATCAGACCGACACCCACCAGCGCGATCAGCGAACCGACCACATCCGCACGGTCGGGACGGTCGCCGTCCAGACCCCACCCCCAGAGCAGCGAGAGCCCAATGAAAAAGCCGCCGTAAACCGCGTAGACCCGGCCGAACTGGCTCGTCTGAAACGTCGGTATGATCCCGTAGAAAATCAAAACCACCCCACCCAGAAATCCCCACCACCCAGGCCAACCCTCCCTCCGCCACTTCCAGATCAACCAGCCCCCGCCAATCTCACAGACCCCAGCAACGACGAACAGCACAATCGATCGAGCCACGTCCACAGAATTCGGCATCCGATCCCTCATTTCCCAGGCCCTTGACCCCGCCCTCCCTCGAAGCCTATATTTGCCCAGACGTATGAAAAAGACCACCCCGGATGCCCTGGCCGACTCCACCCGCCTCCTCAAGGCGTTTGCTGACCCCGTGCGCCTTCGCCTCCTGAACCTGCTCTCCGGCGATCGCGAGGAGGTCTGCGTCTGCCATTTGCACGAGGCCCTGGCGCTTTCTCAGCCCACGGTCTCCCGACACCTCGCCTACCTCCGCAAGCATGGACTGGTCGTCGGCCGCAAGCAGGGGCTCTGGGTCCATTATCGCCTGGCAAGACCCCGGACCGGTCTGCATCGCATCCTCCTCGGCTGCCTCGATAGCGGCCTCGGCGACCCCGAAGTCTTCGCTGAGGACCGCCATCGGCTCGAACGAGCGGTCTCCTGCTGCGACAAACCTTAGCCCCTCCCACCTTTTTTTGTCCCGCTATATTCGCCGAAGCCCATATAGGAGTCGGACGAGAGGAGAGCCCTTGATGAGGACCGCCAGGATCACCTGCCATCCCCGAACGAGGTGGCGGCTGTCTTTTCTGGACCGCTTTCTGACACTCTGGATCTTCCTGGCGATGGCTCTGGGCGTTTTGCTCGGGAACGTCGCGCCGGCCGTTGTCCGGGGCATCACGGGTCTCTCGATCGGCACGACCTCGATCCCGATCGCGGTTGGGCTCATCCTGATGATGTACCCTCCGCTGGCGAAGGTCCGGTACGAGGAGTTGCCCCGGGTTTTCCGCAACACGAGAATTCTGGGCCTCTCGCTGGTCCAGAACTGGGTGATCGGTCCTGTGCTGATGTTCGCCCTCGCGCTGGCCTTCCTGGCGGACCGGCCCGAGTACGCCATCGGGCTGATCCTGATCGGGCTGGCCCGCTGCATTGCGATGGTCATCGTCTGGAATGACCTGGCTGGGGGGGATGCCGAGTATGCCGCCGGACTGGTCGCCTTCAACAGTCTCTTCCAGGTGTTTGGCTACTCGGCCTATGCTTACTTCTTCGTCAAGGTGCTGCCGCCGATGCTCGGCTACTCCTTCGGCGAGGTGGATCTCTCGGGGATCACGATGGGGGTGATCGCCCGGAGCGTTTTCATCTACCTGGGCGTCCCGTTCCTCGCCGGAATTCTGACCCGGTTGGTGCTGGTCAGGGCCCGGGGGCGATCCTGGTACGAGAACCGATTCCTCCCCGCGATCAGCCCGATCACCCTGGTCGCGCTGCTCTTCACGATCGTCGTGATGTTCTCGCTCCAGGGGCAAAATATCGTCCGCATCCCGTTCGACGTGCTTCGGATCGCCGCGCCCCTGCTCATTTACTTCATCGTGATGTTCCTGGTCTCGTTCTGGACGGGGAGAAAGCTGGGAGCCGACTACGCGAAGACGGCCACGCTCTCGTTCACGGCGGCCAGCAACAACTTCGAACTGGCCATCGCGGTGGCCGTCGCGGTCTTCGGCATCCACTCGGGCGCCGCCTTTGCCGCGGTGATCGGACCGCTGGTGGAAGTCCCGGTTCTGATTGGCCTGGTGAACGTCGCCCGGTTTTTCCAGCGGCGATACTTCGAGCCGCCGGTCGGCGAACCGGCCGGTCAGGGAGTTCTCTCATGAGCCAGCCATCGACCCCGAATTTCGAGACGTCTTCCGGCCAGCGTCTGCTACCGGGACTCGCCGCCCACCTCGATCGGCTGGCGGGCTCGTTCGACCGGATCGACGAGGGCCACCGAAAAGCAGGCGAGAGGCTGGCGGCCTGGATCGCGGAAAACCACGCGAGGGAACGGCCGCTCCACATCACGGTCGTCTGCACCGGCAATAGCCGACGGAGCATCCTGGGGGCGACGATGGGGAATTTCGCCGCGGCCTACTGCGGCCTTCCCGAGATCCGGTTCCACAGCGGCGGAACGGCTCCCACGGCTTTCTATCATGGCACGGTCGCCTGCCTGAAGGAGATCGGCATCGAGATCGAGCCGACCGGTGAGGAGGCGCCTCGGGGCGAGCCGGGCACCGCGAATCCGATCTACCGGGTACGATGGGGGTCGGCGGGAGAGCCCCCGATGGAGACCCTCGAATTCTCGAAGCGGTACGATGACCCGAGCAACCCCCAGCAGGATTTCGCCGCCCTGATGGTCTGTGACGAGGCCGACGCCGGTTGTCCGGCGGTCCGGGGTGCGGCCCTTCGGATCTCGCTCCCGTTCCCCGACCCAAAGACCTTTGACCAGACGCCCGAGGAGGCCACCCGGTACGCCGAGCGGCGGGACGATCTCGGGCGGTTGATGTTGTGGGTGATGATGCGGACCCGCGAACATCGGGCCCGGCGTTGAGACCGAACCGAGACCTTTTCCGATTCCGAGGAGCCGTCCGATGTCTGAAACGATCATCGAGGCCGTGAAGTCCAAATATGGGTCGGTCGCCGGGATCGGGCTTTCGACCGACCAGCAGGGTGTGAAGGCGGTTGCCGAGGCGTTCGGCTATTCGCCCGAGGAACTGGCGGCGATCCCCGCCGAGGCCAACATGGGACTCTCCTGCGGCAATCCCACGGCCACGGCGAACCTGCGTCCCGGCGAGACGGTCGTGGATCTTGGCAGTGGCGGCGGCCTCGACGTGTTCCTTGCAGCGCGCAAGGTCGGGCCGACCGGCAAGGCGATCGGCATCGACATGACCCCCGAGATGCTCGACCTGGCGCGGCGGAACGCCGAGAAATCCGGCCTGACCAACGTCGAGTTCCACCAGGCGACGATCGACCGACTGCCGGTTCCCGACGCCTCGGTCGACTGCGTGATCTCGAACTGTGTGATCAACCTGGCGCCGGACAAACCGGCCGTCTTCCGGGAGATCGCCCGGGTTCTGAAGCCGGGCGGCCGGCTTGCGGTCAGTGACATTGCCCTGAAGCGTGAGTTGCCGCCCGAGCTGGGGAACGACCTGATGGCGTATGTCGGCTGCATTGCCGGCGCGATCCCGATTGAG
>DAHZZC010000333.1 GCA_027435495.1 Planctomycetales bacterium | reverse complement strand
TTCGGCCGATTTCCGCCCCGCGCGGCAGCCGGCGGGCGGGCGGTCGCTCCGACGATCCGACCGCCCGCCGCGCCCGATGACCGAGACGTTCCAACGGGTCGGTCATTCCGGCTGCGGAACTGGTTTACGGTCCAACTTCCGGAGGGAAGTGCCGAGTTCGGTGACCTCGATGGCCTGGTCGGCATCGATGTCTCGGAAGACCTGTGTTGTCCCGCTTGTCGGCCAATGCACTTCCAGGAGGGCCACCTTCCTCGCCCCGGCCAGGCCAATGTGCTGTTCCAGGGGGTTGGCCCCGAAACTGCTACCCGACGAGACGTGTCGATGGACCGTCAACGGCTCCTTGCTTGCCGTGACGACCTTGATCCGCGCCCCGATCGCGGCCCGGTTCGTCTGCTTCCCCACCAGCTTGACTGTCAGCCAGTGGTTCTTCTGGCCCGGGTTCTGGAAGAGGATGTTGTGGTACTTGTCGCCGTTGACCGCGCCTCCGGTCTGAATGAAGACGTCGACGTCGCCATCGCGGTCCCAATCGCCACAGGCCACGCCGTGACCCTTCTGGAGGTGGCCGGTGCCGGCGGTGCCCGTGATCTCGGCGAAGCGGCGGCCCCCGACGTTCTTGAACATCCGGTTCGGCACGAGAGTGCCGAAGCTCGGCTCGCCCGTCCCCAGGTAGAAGTCCAGGAAGCCGTCGTTGTCGAAGTCGCCGTAGTTGCTGCCCATTGAGGCGAAGACCAGGTCAAGCCCCGCCTCACGGGTCCTGTCCTCGAAGCCCTTGCCGCCCAGGTTGCGGAAGAGCCGGTTGGAGTGGCTCGAGTGGGGCTCGCCTGTCAGGCCCTTGACCACGTCCGCGACCGTCCGGTCGTAGCAGGTCGCGAAGATGTCGAGCCAACCGTCGTTGTCGTAGTCCCAGGACCAGCACGAGAAGCCGTGCATGGGGCCGTCGATCCCCATGGCGGCTGTCATGTCGCTGAAGGTCCCGTCGCGGTTGTTCCGGTACAACTCGCCGGTTCCCCCCAGGTTGTTGAGGAAGAGGTCGGGATAATCGTCATTGTCGATGTCGACCCACGTCGCCCCCTTGCAGAAGCGGGGAGTTTCCTGATTGCTGACGCCGGCTCGCTGGCCGACTTCCTCGAAGGTCCCGTCCTTCCGGTTGTGGAAGAGGCGGTTCGGCTGCTTCTCGCAACAGACGAACAGGTCGAGCCAGCCATCGTTGTCGTAGTCGGCCCAGGCCGCCGAGTTGGAATTGACCGGGTCGAGCAGACCAGCCTGCCGGGTGACGTCAGTGAACGTCTTATCCCCATTGTTGCGAAGCAGGCTGGGGCGGATGGCGCCCGCCAGCCAGGCGCCTCGAGGGATATAGATGTCCATGAATCCGTCGTTGTTGTAATCCGTCTGGACGCAGAAGAGTCCGCCGAGCTGATCGGTCACCCCGGCCGACTTGCTCTGATCCTCGAAGGTCCCATCGCCCCGGTTCCGGTACATCGAGAGCGGCTCAGTAGGGTCAAAGCTGGTGACGGCGAGGTCGAGAAGGCCGTCGTTGTCGAAGTCCTCCATGATCACTCCACCCGCCTGGTTGAACCGGTTGACGCCCACGAGATGGCCGACGTCCCGGAACTTGCCGATGTCGAATTCCGAGGCGCGGAACCGGTCGAGCGAGATGAGATGGCGTGGATCGACCTTGTTGGGGTGCTCGCCCAGCGTCATATGGGCGAGATTGAGCAGCCAGCGGACCTCCAGGTCGCTGGGGAACTGCTCGAGGTACTCGGTGAAGTGCCGGATCGCCAGCCGGGACCCGCTGGGGTTGGTGTGGACCGCGGCCGGTGAAATCGGGAGGATGCAAGAGCTCTCGCCGCGGCACTCGATGCAGTTCTCATTCTCGCCCCGACGCAGAGCGGTGACGCCCTGGAAGTAGACGAGTGTGAAGAGGCATTTCGGCGCCAGGATCGGGTCCACTTCGGCCAGCGAGCGGGCCTCCGCGAGGACATCGTAGGCTCGGCCCGGCTGGCCCTCGCTGTCGAGGAGCATGGCCTTGAAGACGAGCGATCCGACATACCCCATGCGGTCGCCCCGATCTCGGGTCCGTGGGAGCTCTGCATCCAGCCGCGCGATCGCCTTCAGACCGGGATGCCGCCAGGACTCGGCGATCGTCGCCAGTGAGTCGTCGGGGGCCCAGGGAGGGATGGAGCTGACCAGCGGCCCATAGCCGCTGGTGTCAATTCCGCCCCGAGGCAGGAAACGGACCGGTCGGCCATCGGACAGATTCCGAAGGACCGGACGGCCCGGTGAGTCGCCCGATCGCCAGGACGACGCCAGTCCGCCGGCCGTTGAGTGGCGACCGCTCGGGAGGCTGGCGATCCCCACGACAACGACGATGGCCACGCCGAAGGCCGCGACCACCCCCGCCACCTCGAGGAAGGTTTTCGAACCGGGATGTTTGGAATTCATTGTGTGAAGCCCTATAAAGAAGATCACGTGAAAAGTTTGAAGTGTATGCGAGTGAAGACAGGGGACTGACACTGCCTCGACCCGAGTGATGGCTGGCCGGGAGCCCGCTCCGCGCGAACCGCGACCGCGACCGCGCGTGGCGGATGGGCAGGCATCCGATTCAAGTCGAACCACGGTTATGTGGCCTCGCGCGGCGGCCGATGCCCCGGGCGCGGACGATCATGGCGCGGACCGGCCGTTGGGTCGTGGCATCGCGATCCAGGAGACAGATCGAGCGATGACGGCCCTGGGTCGGGGCACGAACGGTCCGGCCCGAGCAATTGGGGCCGAGGGCGAGACAGTGATCTCAGAGGCGCGGGCGCTGCCGCGGGGGGCGGAAGAGAGGGTCCGAATGTCGCGAGGGAAACGGAGCCGTCACCTGTTCGGCGCGGATGGATCTGGACAACGGATCGGGGGCGGGCACGGCCGGATGCCAGGCCCATTGATCGGCGCGTAGCCGAATCGACCCGGCCGGCATGCTCGGCACGCTGGGGCCGCCGTTACACCAGGCGCCCCGGCACCGGCCGGGGGAGTGAGGATCGGGTTGTGGTAGGGAAGATGTCGCGTCCTCTCCTCGATGGAGTACCGTCTCATTCAGGATCGACGGGAGCAGGCTCCGGTCGACGTGCGTGAGTCCCGGGTATGAGCAGCCGGCTCTCGCATCGGCGGGCGCGAGCGCGACCCACG
>DAHZZC010000332.1 GCA_027435495.1 Planctomycetales bacterium | reverse complement strand
TGGTGATCTGGCCTGAACACGGAAACCGGGTGGAGGAGATCCGAGGAACGGTCGCCGCGCTGCTCAACGCGCACCGAGACGAAATCGCCTTCGTCGCCAGCACGACTCATGGGATCGGACTGATTGCCGAGGGGTTCCCCTGGAAGCCTGGCGACACGGTCGTCACCGCGGCGGATGAGTATCCGTCGAATCTCTTCCCCTGGATGAACCTCGAGTCACGCGGTGTCTCGGTGCGGTTGGTCCCGACCCGAGAAGGCCGAATCTGGCCCGAGGACCTCGTCAAGGCGATCGATCGAACGACCCGACTCCTGGCCATCAGTCACGTTGAGTTTGCCACCGGCTTTCGGAACGACCTCGATACCCTGGTGGAACTCTGCCACGAACGCGAGGTCGCGCTCTTCGTGGACGCGATTCAGGGGCTCGGACCACACCGGATTGATGTCCGTCGGACGCCGATCGACTTTCTGGCCGCCGATGGCCACAAGTGGCTCCTCGGCCCCGAGGGTGCCGGCCTGATGTATGTCCGCGGCGACTGGATCGACCGCCTCCGGCCGATCGGAGTCGGATGGCATAGTGTGGTCGGATCCTACAATGCGCCGGTCCCCGAGTTCCGCCTCAAGCCGAGCGCCCAGCGCTGGGAGGGCGGCTCGTGCAACATGCCCGGTCTCCTCGCCCTGGGGGCCAGCCTCGATCTCTTCTTCGAGTGGGGTCCCGAGGCCGTCGCCGATCGGATCGCCGATCGCGCCGAGGCCGTCCGCGAGCATGCCATGGCGGCTGGCTGGTCGATCCACGGCTCCGTCCGCCCCGAGGACCGTTCTGGGATCGTCGTGATCGAGAAAGAAGGGGTCGACCCGGTCGTTGCGGCCCTTGAGCTGAAGCGAAGGGGCGTTGCCGTCGCCTGCCGGCGGGGACGGCTTCGGATCAGCCCCCACGTCTACAACAACAACGACGACCTTGCTCTTCTCGGATCGGTTCTGCTCTCCCTGGCCTGAAGAAGACGGCCCATCGAGGTTCCATGATGGAAAGGGAAGAAAAGATGCCCAGCGATCCCTATCGCAAGGCTGTCTTCACGGGAACGTTCGACCCGATGACGCTGGGTCACCTCGACGTGATTCGGCGCGGTCGGCTCCTCTTCGACCACCTGGTGGTCGGAATCGGGGTGAACCCGAACAAGCAGTCGCTCTTCAGCGTGGAAGAGCGGATTGAGATGGCCCGGACCGTGACGGGAGCCTTTGACAATGTCAGTGTGGAAGCGTTCGAGGGATTGACGGTCCATTACGTCCGCCAGATCGGGGCGAGGGTGATCCTCCGCGGTCTACGGACGCTTTCCGACATGGAATATGAGTTCGGGATGACGCTGACCAACCACAAACTCGACCCGCGGATCGACACGGTCTTCCTGATGGCCGACGCGGAGTTCTCGCACGTCTCCAGCTCGCTGATCCGGCAGGTCGCGCGGTTCGGCGGGTCTGAGGCGTTGCAACGGTTTGTCCCCGAGGAACTGGTCGATCGAGTCCTCTCAAAGGCATCGTCCGCCGAGGGGCGGCTCACCGTCGCCCAGGCCGGGGACGAGAAGTAGCCGGCCCCGACGATCACCTCTCAACCGCGGGCCGCCCTGGTCCGGTAGCCGATCGCCTGGAGCGCCTTCTCGGCCGCCTGAAGGCGATCGCCCTGAAGCTCAATGCGCCCGTCCTTCACCGTTCCACCCGCCCCGCAGGCGTTCTTGAGACGGGTCCCCAGCTCCTCCAGATCGTTGGCCTCCGAATCAAGACCGGTGATCACCGTGACGAGCTTCCCCTTTGCCCGCCGCTCGGTCGTCAGCCGTGCGGTCTGCTCGGCCGGGGGAATCCGATTCGGTTCCGAGACCCGCGGTGGACACGAGCATTCGGACTCCGGCCGATCGCAACGGTCGCAGGTCGGGGGACGATCCCAGGGAGTTCCGGCGAAAAGACGGGACACGCGAATGTCTCCGGTTTGAACATCGCAAGCGATCCGTGAACTCGTCCGAGAGAATACCAGGAATCCTTTGAGAGCGTCTCCGGCGAAAAGGCCGGCTCTCTCGTGGCGTTCGCCTCCAGTCGATCGTATCCTTTTCGACGTCACCGCGCCCCTAGCCGGGCGATGTCGCGCAGGTGGGGCAGTTCCTCGAAGTCGTCGCGGGTGACGGCCTCAATGAACCGGCGGAGGGTCAATTCGAGGTGGTCGGCGATCTCGGGGAACTGCTCCAGGACGTTGTGCTGGTCCCATCGATCCTCGGGCTTGCGGAACAGTTCGGGCGCTCGCGGCTCGTCGGGGTCCGACTCAGCCGGGACGACGAGGTGCCAGATGTGCGTCCGGATTGCGAACTCGGCGACATCCATCCCCAGGCAGGCGTAGTCGCGAACCTTGGTCTGCTCGCCCCGGATCAGCGGGAGCAGGTCGTACCCGTGAAGGATCGGCTCGTCGCGCACCGGCGCCACGCCGAGCGCCGCGAGGGCCGTTGGGAGCAGGTCGACCGTCTGCACGATCGCCTGATGGCGGATGCCGCCGTGCCGGCCGCCTGGCATCCGGATGATCAGCGGCGTGTGGATGAGTTCCTCGTAAAGCCAGGGGCGGAACCGGCGGACGTACCCGTGCTCGCCGAGCGGCTCGCCTTGATCGCTGGTGAAGATGATGAGCGTGTCGTCCATCCGACCGAGCCGGCCCATCGCTTCGAAGAGGACGCCCAGCCATCGGTCGACCATCGTCACCGTACCGGCGTACGTCCGACGGAGCCGGAACAGTTCGGCCTCGCTCAGAACATCGCCGACCGCCCCGCCCGGGACGTCGATCAGCGCGGCAACCTCCTCGATATCGATCTCATCCTCGAGGTCGCCGGATTCCTCCTCGACAAGGTCGCCCTCCTCGCCGGCCTCGAACTCATCCGGCTCGACGGTGACGTACTGGTCGCGGTAGGGCTGCGGAGGGTCCCAGGGTCCGTGCGGGCTGAAGACGTCGAGCCAGAGAAAGAACGGCTCTTTCTGGTTCCCTCTGCGCTCCAGCCAGTCGATTGCGGCCTTCACGGTGCGCGCGACGCCGGTGTTTTCCTCGTTGGTGTCCCACTTCAGGACGGCCCTGTTGCGAAGGTACTGCTCCCACCGCGTCTTCCAGAGCTCGTAATCGGGGTCATCGTCGGGCGGGAGGCGCAGACCGGGCTCGTCATCGATCGAGACGCCCCGGGCGCGGGGGTCATCCTTGGGGACGAGCGGGTCGTAACCCTGTCCTCGAATCCAGATAACCTCGTCGAACCCCCGGCCATAACCGAGCCCGGTCTCGCGGAGCAGCGGGACGTCGGAGATGAGGGCCGACCGAACGCCCCGGCTCCAGAGGAGGTCGGGCAGGATTCGCTCGTCGGGCCGGAGCGGCGTCCAGCCGGCCTCGGGGTCGGGGAATC
>DAHZZC010000331.1 GCA_027435495.1 Planctomycetales bacterium | reverse complement strand
AAGGGCCCGGCCAAGATCTACCCCATCTCCATCCAGGTTCTCATTGATCAGGACCACATCCAGGATCTGCTCGTCGAAATGGAAAACTCGCCGATGGCGATCCAGGTACGCGACATCGAGGTCCAGCGCCCCTCCAGCCCGGTGACCAAGCCCGAAAAGGGCCAGGAAAGCGCCATGGGGATCTACGGCTCCAGCATGGGGAGCATGATGATGCCCGGCATGGGATACGGGGGTCGCGGCGGCTTCGGCGGCATGGCAGCCATGCGCGAACAGATGATGATGAGCATGGGCGGATCCATGGGCTCGGCGATGATGGGTCGGCGAGGAGGGATGGGGCCGATGGGCTCGATGTTTGGCGGCGGAGCGGCGACTGATAAGAAGAAAGTTGACGTTCGTACACGTGATTCCGCTGCCGAACGGAAGAAGGAGATCGAGGAACTGGAGAAGCGCAAGGGTCCCTCGCTCTTCGATCCGTATTTCAACATCGTGCAGGTGACCGTGTACGGACAGGCTCGGTTCTACAATTCGCCTCCGGCCGAGCCTGAGGCGGCCCCGAGCCCCGGTGAGGCGGGCGCCGTCGCCGAGACTCCTGCCGCGGCTTCTGGAGAACCGGGGGCCAGTGCTCCGGCTCCGGCCGGATCGACACCGGCAGCCTCGGCTCCTGCTCCAGCGGCGACCGCTCCGGCTCCGGCTGGATCGACACCGGCAGCCTCGGCTCCTGCTCCAGCATCCCCCACGACCGCGGTGAATGCGGGCGCGAAGCCGGAGGAGAAGGCCGGAACGACTCCCGGCGCCAATCCGCCCCCGGCTGAGGCGAAGGTCAGTAATCCCGCCGGACCAGCGCCGGCGGCAGGTGCCCCAAATCCGGCCGCGCCGGGTGAAACCACTCCGAAGAAGCCGTGAACCTTCGATCCCGGATCAGCCGGCGCCCCGGTTCCGAGCGGGGGGGCCGGCCGACGCCCGACGGTCGATCCTCAGGTCTAACGATCCAGTCCGACCGATGTTGAGGTCTCAGACGGGAGAATTCTCTTCATGGCCAATGCCAACGCAATCGTCGACAAAATGGCGCAAGTGGGTCTGCGGCACGGAGAGAAGGCCGGCGTGGCAATCGCCATGACTGTGTTTCTCGTTTGCGTCGCTGCGGCGATCCAGGAGAAGGGGATCGAGACGACCCCCGATCAGGTGAAGAAGGTGGCCGAGCAGGCGCAGCAAAACCTCAATCGCAAAGAGGAGCGCGACGCGATCATCAAGCGATTGGAGGAAGTCGACAAGATCGAGCCGACCGACTTCGCCGCCGCTGTCGAAAAGCAGGTCCAGATCAAGCTCGTCGCCGACCAGTATCGGCCAGCGCGCACCTGGGTGACCCCCGAGCCCGGCGCAGGCCTGATCCGAGAGACCCCCGAGCTCATCGCTCCGAGTGAGCTCTACGCCTTCCCCGGTCGCGGCGGCCTGCTCGTCTTCGCCCTGGACGACGAGGGGAACAAGATCCCCTACAAGGAGGGCGAGGAAAAGGAGGCGACGCACCAGAAGTATGGGAAGGTCCGCAAGAAGGGTAGCGGCATGGGCGGCAGCGGCATGATGGGCCAGCCCAAGAAGAAGCGTAAGAAGAGCAAGGAAGAAATCGAACGCGAGGCCAAGGCTGAGCAGGAGCGACTGGCCAGCAACCTGAGCAAGTCGCTCGCTGGCGCCGTTCCCGATAAAGAGCCGAGCGAGGCCGAGAAGAAGGAAGAGGAGGACGGTGGGCCGTACAAGGAGGTCACTCAGGGCTATCGATGGGTGGTGATCACCGGCGTACTCGACCACGGCAAGCTGCTCGAAAACTATCGAAAGGCCTTGAAGAATCCCTCCGTGGCGCACCCGCAATATCTGCGGCTGGACCTTCAGCGCAGGACCCAACAGCCCGACGGTAGCTGGTCGGACTGGGCGAACGTGGATATCGAGAAGAATTACTCCGTCCTCGACAATATTACTGACGAGGAGGAGGAGCTAGTCGCTGAGGACAAGCTGCCCGACAACCTGGTGGATCACCTTCCCTTCCTCACCGCGGGCCTTTACTCGGGCGTCCATGTCGCCAAACTCGTCCCCAAGGAAAAGCGTCAGCTCCCCCAGGACACTCAGAACCCCATGGCAATGGGGATGGGCGGTCCAGGGGGCATGGCGACGGGGAGCGGAAGCATGACGGCGATGATGCAGGCCAATCAGCAGAACATGGAAGGCATGATGCAGTCAGGCAAGGGCCGCATGGGGATGATGGGTATGATGCAGGGCAGCGGCTCCGCCGGCATGGGGATGCCAATGGGTGATACGGAGTCGGTCGGGAACTTCTGGAAGTCCGAAGAAAAGCAGGTGATGATTCGGGCGCTCGACTACACGGTCCAGCCGGACGAAACCTATCGCTATCGCGTCCGGATCGTGGTCGCGAATCCCAACTACAACCGAGACGACGTCGGCCCCGGCGTCAATCGGAAGGATTCGAAGCTCTTCGGCCCGTGGAGCCAGGAGACCGACGTCGTAACCATGCCGCCCGACGTCCAGCCGTACGCCGTTCGTGCCCTCCCCTTCAATGTCAAGACCGGACCTCGCCTCCTCTTCCAGGTCGTCCGATTCAACCCGGGCGACGGCTGGACGGTTCCAGCCCGGTTCGACGCCGGACTTGGTGAGATCATCGGCGAGATCGACCGCGAGGCCGTGCCCAAGTCCGATGGGTCGGGCACCAAGACCGAGCAGATCGATTTCAACTCGCACCAGATTGTCCTCGACATCGACGGCGGTGGATTTCAAAACTTACCGAACGGGATGCTCGGGCCCAAGATCGAGCGGCCAGCGCTGGCTGCATTGCTCCGCCACGACGGGGCGATGATCGTTCACAGCGAGGCCGATGACCTGGCCAACCCGTTCCGCAAGGATATCGAGTCCAATTACACACACGAGCTTCACGAATCCGACAGCAAGAAAAAGCGCGAGCACTCCCAGGGCGGCGGCTACGGCAGCATGATGGGGAGTATGATGCAGATGATGGGAGGAGGCGGGGGTCGAGGGTCTCGCTAGCTCACGCCGCCCTGACGTCGCAAACGCGACGATGAACAATCCGGTCATCCGAAAACGGCTCCCCTCGCCCTCGAGGGGAGCCGTTTCGCGTCCTGTGCGGGACCAAAGGGCCCGGTTAATCCAGCAGGACCGCCTCGATGGCGAGACCGGGCCCGAAGCCGATGGCCAGGCAGGGACGAGGGGCGCCGGCGTCTCGGAGCCGGCGGATGATGAAGGCGATCGTCGGCGACGACATGTTCCCGCATTCCGCCAGGATGGCTGAGGACGCGTCGAGCTTGTCTCGATCAAGACCAACCGCCTCCGCGAAGGCGGAAAGGATGCGAGGGCCTCCCGGATGGACGGCCCACGATCCGATCGACTCGATCGATCGACCGTGGCGGCCAAGCCAGTTGACGAGCCAGGGCCGGACATGCTCGGCGATCCGATCGGGGACCTCGGGCGAGAGCGTCATCGTGAAGCCGTGATCGGCGATCCGCCACGACATCGCTTCTGCGCACTCGGGAATCAGCATGCTGCCGTCGGCAAGGATGCGAGAATGGCCCGGTCTCGGCACCTCGGTCGAGGGCCGGACGACCATCGCGGCCGCGCCGTCGGAAAAAAGGGCATTGGCGACGACCCTTTCGGGATGCCAACCATACTGATAATGGAGGCTGCACAGTTCGACCGCGACCAGCAGGATGCAGGCCGACGGGTCGGAGCCGGCGAACGCCCGCGCGACGCGGAGCCCGTTGAGCATCGCATGACAGCCCATGAATCCCAGGTGCGTCCTCGCGATCCCCAACGGCAGGTTCATCGTCCGGATGAGCTTTTGGTCGAATCCGGGGGCCGAGAATCCGCTACAAGAGACCGTTACCAGATGGGTCAGGCAATCGGGGCCGATCGCTCCTTCGTCGATGGCCGACGTCGCGGCCGAGACAGCAAGCGGCCAGGCGTGCTCTTCGTAAGCGGTCATCCGCTCCGCCGTCGTCGGGCTGGTCTCGCCGTAGAAGTTCTGTCGAAGTGCCAGATCGCCCTCGGAAGAGGCCAGCAGGACGCTCCGCCGGGAGGAGATGCCCGACCGACGAAAGAGGGCCGAGAGTGTCCGACGCTGCTCGTCGGTCTCGCAGCAGAATCCCTGGGTGAAAACCTCGGCGTCGGCTCGATCAATCCGATGCGACGGGAGCGCGGTCCCGATCCCGACGATCGTTGCGGAAACCGACATGATCAGCTCGCTTCCACCAGAGGACGTGAGGTATTCATACGCTGGAGGACCTGCGCCGTCGCACCCGGAATCCAGGCTGCGGCACCGAAAGCGGCACGGACGAGCACCGGCCTCCTCAGCACGATCGCGGCGGCCCGGCAGAACGACTGCCGATGGCGGACGAGCCGATGGTGGATCTCACCCCACTGGTCCACCAGCGAGGGCTCCCAGCGTTCAAGGGCGCGGACCACGACCGGGACGATCGCGCGGCCCGATTCGAGCGCCCAGGCGATCCCCTCGCCAGTAAAGGGTTCCACGTAGCCGGCCGCATCGCCGAGGATGAGGAGCCGGTGATCCCCAAGTGGACGAGTCTGCCGGGTGAGGGCCACTGTCCCCTTCCATCGTGCGTCCTGAAGGCCCCCTAGAGACGGGAACCCGGCTTCGCGCAGGATTCGATCGGCGACCGGTCCGGGACCGGTTCCGCCATCGAGGGCGGTCGGTCCGATGGCCGCGGCCGCGTGGAGCCGGCCATCGGCCAGCCGAATGAGCCCGACGTAACCGTCACGGCCGACCGCCATGTGGATGGTTCCACCGGGATAGTCGGGAGAGGTCGCATCGAGGAAACAGCCCGCCCCGATCCGAGACCTCGGCGCGATCCTGGCGCCGGGCCGGGCCCATCCGGGAATCCCTCGACTGCTGAGCCCTGTCGCGAGCAGGACCACTCGCGCCTCAACCGTGCGAGAGGTTCGCCCGTCTTCCAGTTCCACGCGGAGAACTTCACGCGAGGGGCTCGCCACACGCGCCTCGGTCCTCGGCAGGAAGCTTGTTCCGGAATCGATCGCGGCCCCAACGAGCGCCTGGTCGAATGATCCCCGTGCGACCGCCATTCCGGCGGGGAGCTTGAGGTTCCACTCTCGCCCCCCCTGCCCCAGACGGAACGACTCGATCGGCGTTCCTCCCGCCTGCAAGGCAAGTGTCCCCAGCCCGACCGACTCCAGGACCCCAAGCGCCCGGCCGTTGAGGCAGCCGCCGCAGACCTTCTCCCTCGGGAAATCGTACTTCTCGACCAGGAGGACGGAGGCCCCAGACCGGCTTAACCCAAGCGCCGCGAGTGCCCCAGCCGGTCCGGCTCCGATGATGACAACGTCCCAGGCCGAACGTTGGGCGGCGGTGGTCGGGTCCGAGGTGAAGGTCATCCGTCTTTGCGACTCCAGGAGAGAAGGAAACGCCAGGGCCATCGTCGGTCGATTCGAGTCCGCTCCAGACCGGCCCGACGGGCGAGGTCGCGGACCTCATCCAGCCGGAACGCCGACCGGACGGAGGCCGGTCCGTCGTGATGAACGACCGGTGACCGACTGAGCAGGCGACATCCCGCCCGGGCCAGACTGTATCCGACTGGAGACCGGAGCAGGTCGTTCACCAGGACCCTCGACCGCGATGCGCCCGCCATCTTCCCGAGGAGACGAATCGCCTGCTCCTCAGCGAGATGGTGCAGGAAGAGCGAACACGTCACGACGTTATAGTCTTCCGGCAGCGGGTCGTTCAGGGCATCGAGCCGGAAGAAGCGGACCGGAACTCCGGCCGACGCGGCGGACCTGGCCGCATACTCGACCGCGATGGGGCTGACGTCGCCCCCGTCGATCTGGATGCTCAGCCCCCGCCGCCGGGCTCGGCGCGCAAGCTCGATGCTCACGTCTCCACCACCGGAGGCGAGATCCAGCACGCGGATCGGACGCCCGGACGACCGCTCGGCCTCCTCGGCGATCGCTGGCCAGAGAATCGAGGCACTCCGGCTCAAGCGATTGATCCGACCCAGACCACGGAGCGCCCGCTCGTGCTCGGAGGACTCCAGGCCGGGGTCGTCCATGATCTCCCCGATGCGGTTTCGCTGGGAGAGCCCGGCTGCAATAATGGCGGCGGCCCGGCTCTCAGGAAGTTCGCGAGGATCGTCGAGCATCAACGGCTGGCTCCCTGTGCCAGAAGAATGATCCAGTAGGGAATTCCGTCCAGATCGGTCGCCACGCCAACTCCTACCCTCTCGAAATTCGAGAGCAAGGCGCCTCGCTCCCGGGGTTCACCCAGCCATCGGGCAACGACCTTTCGCGGATCGCCCTCGCCCGAGCTAATGGTCGTGCCGAAGCGGCGGGCTCGGTATCCCTCGGCTTCAAGGATCCGGAACGGCGTCCGGCCTTCACGGTCCTTGACCTGGAGGGTTCGACGTTCGGCAGCCTCGCGAGCGAACCGATCGGCGACGCTGGCAAGCCGGGCGTCCGGTTTCAGCTTCGTCCGATGCTCGGCCGCTCTCGCCTGGTTCAGGGCCTCGATCAACTCACCAGGGCTGGTTTTCGGATCGACGGGAGGCATCGGACGGCCAAAATCGACACACCAGTAATTCTCGCCGTCGGACCCCTTTGCAACCGCGGCGCCCATCTGGGTGAAGTCGCCAAGCAGGTTCTCCCGGTGCGGCTCGCTCTCGATCCAGGATCGCATGACCGCCGAGACGGTTGCCTGCCCGCTGGCGACGTTCTCGCCGATTTCCTGGTAGAAATAGCCGATGCGACGGACCCGATCCTTGGTCAGGGAGCCGTCACTGCCCTCGTGGGCGAGCTGGTTGTGCTCGGCCATGTCGCGGGCGTGCGCCCGGGCGGCCTCAATCAATCGGGGCTCGAGCTTCAACGGAGGCTTCTTCTCCGAGGCACGATAACGATTGTGCGCGGCGAGAAGTTCGGCGATCGTCAGGTCGTTGGGATCGTCGGCCCGCACGTTCTTCTCGGGACTCCGGAGATCAGGGGCCTGACCGGGAACGTTCGGACTCAGCAGGATAAGCCAGGCAAGGGCGATCGATACGACCAGATCGAGTCTCGGAGCGGAACGCATTGAGGACCTTCCGTCGATGGATCGGGACGCGACCGGCGGATCCCTCCCCGAGCGGACGACGGAATCCATCCCAAAAGTTTACGGATGCGAATGCCGTGCCGCAATGACCCGGGCGGGTCCAGTCTCCGTTTTCCCGCGGAGCCGCCCCCTGGCGACTCACTCTCGCGTCGTCGATAATCCAGCGATTGCCACGGACCCGGGTCAGATTGAGGTCCGGGAAGTCATGGATTCAGGGAGTGCCAACCATCATGTTCTGGACGAAGCCTCGCCACTCTGCTCCTTCCCGTCGGATGCTCGCAGCGCTCGGGCTGCTCGCGATCGCGGCGGCCACCGCCCGTGCTGAGGGACCCTTTGCCCTCCATGATGGCGACCGCGTCGTCTTCTACGGCGACAGCATCACCGACCAGCGGCTCTACACAACCTTCGTCGAGACCTATGTCATCACGCGATTCCCGACGATGAACGTCTCGTTCGTCCACTCGGGATGGGGCGGCGACCGGGTCACCGGCGGCGGAGGCGGGCCAATCGACAAACGCCTCGAACGCGACGTCTTCGCCTACAAGCCAACCGTTGTCACCGTCATGCTCGGCATGAACGATGCCAGCTACCGCCCGTTCGATCAGAAGATCTTTGACGTTTACGCCCGGGGATATCAGCATCTCGTCGATTCGCTCAAGAAGAACCTTGATGGCGTCCGGGTGACTCTGATTGTGCCCTCGCCGTTCGACGATGTGACCCGCAAGCCAAATTTTGAGGGTGGCTACAATCAGGTTCTGATCCGTTACGGAGAATTCGTCCGGTCGCTGGCGAAGAAGGAAGGTGCGACGGTCGCCGACCTTAATACCGACGTCGTTGCCGCACTGAAGAAGGCCAACGAGATCGACCCGACCCACGCCCAGGAGCTGATTCACGACCGCGTTCATCCCGGCCCGGCCGGGCAGTTGCTGATGGCCGACGCGTTGCTGGAGGCGTGGAATGCGCCCTCGGTGGTCTCCACGGCCGAGATCGACGCCGAGAAGAAGGACGTGGCCCGCGCGGAGAAGACGCGGATCGAGGGCCTCGAGGTCGGTGACCAGAT
>DAHZZC010000330.1 GCA_027435495.1 Planctomycetales bacterium | reverse complement strand
TGGTGGAAAAAATCCTCACGCCCGCGGAATAATTTAATGATCTCTATAGATGTTATAAATATAAAGTCCATGAATTTTAAATTTAAATTTTCATGCTTTGACTCGAATGAAGTGGATGGAACTTGGAACCCAATCGGGACTCGAAAGCAGCGAATCTGGTGTTTTCGCCGGGGATTCGGGGGAATGTCCCCTCTCGGGAGTCTCGCTGAGTCTCGCTGAGTCCCATTGGTGAATACCTTGGCGATGTCCGTCGGGGCGACCGGGGAGATGCGGCGGACCGTGGTCGGAGAGGCGCCCTGGCTCACGACTTCGTCGATCGCGCTGGAACGCATCCTGGGAAGGCGAACCGCGAGTCACCTGGAGATCAGCCCATTTTTGCCGGTGAATCACGCCCGGAGTCGGGCGAGCGAGGGATGATCAAGGAGGCGAAATGTCTGCGCCATTGCCGCGATCGACTCGCCCCGCTGCTCGATATGATCCTCGTCAATCGGTCCGAGCCCGCCGGCCGCCGCACCCGAGAGATACTCGACCCGATCTGGAGCGATCCGCATGAGACGGGCACAGGTTGCGTCAACGGCCGGCAGGTTCGTCCCCATCACCAGAACGCCCGACGCCTTCGGGGTCCCCATGATCGGCCCGTCTCCTTCCATGCCAACGATCCCGTCGACGATCGCCAGGTGAGGGCCGACAGCCGCGTTGATATCCAGGATCGATCCGGGAATCCCGGCGTGGTGCAGGACGTTCTTCGGCCAGCCGTAATAGACGCCTGGCATCACGCCGAAGAGGTTCTTCATCGAGAGCGTCACACCGGCCCAGTGGTGCGTCTTCATCTTGGGCATCGAGACGATCCAGTCCATCTGTGTGAGTGTCGCGGGGAGCGCGAGGTGCGAAAGAATGGTCCTTCGAAAGCGGTTCGGCAGCACGATCAGGTCATCGTGGTTGAGGTCGACGAATTCCAGCCGATCGCTTTGAAGGACGTCGTCCAGACCGGACTGTTCGAGGACGAGCTGGGCATCTCGGCAATGGCCAGGCCCCTCGGCGACAACCACGCGAGAAGCGCCGAATCCCCGGAAAACCTCAGCCGCCGCTCGGACGACCGACGGGTGGGTGTTGATGTGGGGCGCCTCAGAGTCGGGCTCGACGAGGTTCGGCTTGAGCAGGACCGATCGGCCTCGGATCAATCCCGGGCCGATCCCCAGCTCGGCGAGGCCGGATCGAAGAATACTCTTCAGGTCCAGATCATAAGAGGGAGCCTGCGCGATCAGGGTGGCCGTCCGCGAGTTGCCTGTCTCATTGCGAACGAGCTTCGCTCCCATTCCGGCCGCCACGGCGGCGCCGGCACCTGTTAGGAAGGCTCGGCGTTCCATGTCTTCGGCCCCATGTGGGAGGACGTCAAAACGGAGAGGCGTCCGAAGCCGCCATCAGCAGAAGGCCAAGGCCCAGGGTCGAGTCAGGCCGGGCAAGCGAGCGATCGGCCGCCTCCGCGAGCCAGCCCTCGGCCTCGATCGGAGCGGCGCTGTGGGCTCTTAGTCCGAGGACACCCCAGCCGAGCGAGGCGGCGGCGCGGATCGTCGGCAGAGTACGTCGGAGGTAATCGATCGCCGGTCCGACGACCCGGTCATCTCCGGGAGCACCCCGAGCCATTGCCAGCAAGGCTAGACCGGTCGGACCGGGCTGAGGCCGGAGGGCCTGGCCGAAGACGCTCTTGTTGCCATAATTCCAACCTCCCGCTGGGATGGCCCGGTCGACAACGACCGCTAGCCCGGCCCGTGCGCGAGGATGGTCGCCGAGACCCTCGCCGCGAAGGGCGAGGATGGCCATCGCGGTCGGCTCGAGCCAGGAATGGGTCCCCACGACCCAGGGCCAGCCGATCAGGGAGGGATCGTGGCCGAGAACGTAACCTGCCTCCTGGCTTTTGGGGATTCGCTTGCCCGCGACGCGGAGGAGCCAGTCCCTGGCAAGCTGTCGAGGCTGGTCGTACCCCCTGAGCCTTTGCCAGGCGAGCATCGCGTAAGGAGTGGTCCAGCCCGGTGCTGACTCCGCGGGCGCGGCCGGAACGGAACCCCCCTCGTGCTGGAGTTGGGCCAGCCAGTCGCCGGCCGAACCCAGGCCGTCTCGACGATTGTCTCCGGCGGAGAGCAATGCGAGCACCGCCGTCGCGGTCGGCTCCGCGGCAGGCATCCCGCCTCGACGATAGCTCCATCCGCCGTTGGGACTGCGCCTATCCTGGAGTTCTTTTCGAGCCCGGGCGATCCATTCTGCACGCACGGTCTGATACTCCCCGGGCCGACCCGTATGGTGAGCCTCCTTGATGAATCCTAGAACACGATCGGGGATCATGCCGAATCCGAGAGAGTCAACCAACGCCACACGATGATGCGGCTCGGCAACGCGTGGCTCGCCCTTTGACAGTCCCCGTGTCTACGACCTAGGGTTCCGATGAGCCCGGTGATTTCAGGAGTGAGGCCCGCAACGCCGAGGGGCGAATCGGGAACTTCATGATGGCCGGGTCACCCGAATCTCTCCGGTGGACCTCGTCCACCACTCATCCCGCCGACAGACTGTTCGATGGAAAGGAAATCGAGATGAATGGCACCCTGGCCCAAGTCCGACGATTCCTGGTGAGTGAGGACGGCCCAACGGCCGTCGAGTACGCCGTGATGCTGGCGTTGATCGTGGTCGTCTGCGTGACCGTGATCAAGAACCTGGGCACGAGTATCAGCGCAACCTTCAGCTCGGTACAGGGTACGCTGGGCGGTACCAGCGGCTCGTAATCGAGCCGATCGCTCGAGGAGATTTGAGCCCGGCCTCGATCCGGGCTCGCCTCGCCGCGACGCGACGCCACGCTCTACCGAAGGAGTACTTCCCATGTTGCACCCGCTCGGGAATCGAGTTCGGGGTTTCCTGGCGAGCGAGGACGGCCCGACAGCCGTCGAATATGCGGTCATGCTGGCCCTGATCGTGGTCGTCTGCATCACGGTCCTCAAGAATCTGGGCACGAGCATCAGCGGAACCTTCAGCACCGTCCAGAGCACGATCGGCGGGACGTCCACGGGCTCGTGATCGCCGGCCGAACGTCTTCAGGTCTCAATCCCGTCGGAATTTCCAAGGAGCCCCCTCTGTGCCTCGGCCGGTTGGCGGGGAATCCCTGCTCGCCTCGACCAACCGGCTGTCATCCACCCAGACCGATGGATCGGGCGTACCCGACGCTCTCGGGGTGAATTCCATCGTCA
>DAHZZC010000329.1 GCA_027435495.1 Planctomycetales bacterium | reverse complement strand
GCCCCCCCCCCCCCCATGATTTGTTGCTTGTACGCGCGGTTTGATGCGACACAAGTAGGCCCTGCCGACGTCAGGCATGGCACTGCCCCTGAATAGGTGCCTGTGGAACGCCGCTCGGAGGTTCGGTCAGGAAAGGACGTTCGTGAGAGGAGACTAATCGGGCGATCGACCATTTGCAATGGACTCGATGAAAATTCGTTGGTTTTCTCTTTCTCGTAGACAGACGCCCGACGGGCTCTGCGAATTTGAAGAAAATTGCTTGGCTCATTGAGGGATACCGGAGTGGCGGTCCTGCCAGACCTGCCGCAAATCCTTGAGGGACAAAGGGTTGCCACTCCGAGGTCGGCATGCTGCTCTTGAGACCCAAGTGCTGAAACTGCATGGTGTTGCGTCGATTTTGCCGGGCCACGACCCCGGAATGGATCATGAGCCATTCACTTATGGCTTCGCACGTGGAGAAACGCGATGAGAATCAGGACTGGGAATCGCCCGGCCTGCGTCCGTCTCGTTCGCGGAGATTGGTCGTCGGATCTGGGGTCGATGTCGATCGCGATTCCGGATAGAGTTTGTCGCCTCCGACGGGATATCGAGGTTCACCGAGAGGCAAGAATGCGTTGCTACGTTCGCTTCCTGGTCGCCTCGATGGCCGCGTGCCTGCCGGCCCCCTTGGGGTCGCTGGCGATCGCGAGCGAGCCCGCCGATCGCGAGGCCTTCCCGCGGGTCGTTCGGCCGTTCCTCGCGAAGCACTGCGCGGGCTGCCACGCGGCCGGCAAGTCGAAGGGCGGGCTGAACCTTGACGCCCTCGGCGACGAGGAGACCTTCCGGACCCGCCGCAAGGCCTGGTCTCGGGTGCATGAGTATATCGAGGGCGGTCTCATGCCGCCCGAGGACAGTCCCCAGCCCGAGAAGGCCGAGGCCGACCGGGTCGCGCTTCTCATCAAACAGGCGCTCGACCGAGACGACTGCGCGCGCCCGCCCGACCCGGGTCGGGTGACCATTCGGCGGCTCAACCGGGTCGAGTACAACAACACGATCCGCGACCTTTTCGGGATCAATGATCGCCCGGCCGACGAGTTTCCCTCGGATGAGGTCGGATACGGGTTCGACAATGTCGGCGATGTTCTGGCGCTGCCGCCGCTGCTGATGGAGCGTTACCTGGCGGCGGCCGAGCGAGTCGCCGAGCGGGTGATCGTCGCGGATCTGGTGCCGGGCCAGCCGAGGCCCGAGTCGCACCGCCGCATCCTCTTCCGCGAGCCAGCCTCGGCAGGCGAGTATCCCGAGGCCGCCCGCGCGATCCTGGAACGGTTCGCGAGCCGGGCCTACCGACGCCCCGTCACGCCGCCCGAGCTCGACCGACTCCTCGCCATCGTTCAGATTGCGCTGGCTGATGGTGAAAACTTCGAGCGGGCCATTCAACTCGCCGTCCAGGCGGTGCTGGTCTCGCCCAATTTGCTCTTTCGCGTCGAGCTCGATGAGCGCCCACGCAACCACCCGGAAGGCAGCAACAGCCTAAGGCGCGGCGTCGAACCAATCGGAGGATACGAGGTCGCCTCGCGCCTTTCCTATTTCCTCTGGAGCAGCATGCCCGACGACGAATTGCTCCGGCTGGCCGGCCAGGGGAAGCTCCGATCCCCCGAGGTCCTCGCGGCGCAGGCCAGGCGGATGATCGACGACCCTCGCGGCCGGGCCCTTGTCGACAACTTCGGCGGCCAGTGGCTCCAGATCCGGAACTTGCGGACCATCAGCCCCGACCGCGAACGCTATCCCTCCTTCGACGAGCCGCTCCGCGAGGCGATGTTCCGCGAGACCGAGCTGTTTCTGGCCGAGGTCTTCCGGGAGGACCGCAGCCTCTTCGATCTGATCGATGCCGACTATACCTATCTGAACGAGCGTCTCGCCCGGCATTACGGCATTCCCGGCGTCGTCGGGCCCGAGTTTCGCCGCGTCCGCCTGGCTGGAACCGCCCGAGGCGGGCTGCTCACCCAGGCGAGCGTCCTGACGGTCACCTCGAACCCCAATCGAACATCACCCGTCAAGCGAGGCCGATGGGTACTGGAACAGATCCTCGGCGCACCTCCTCCGCCCCCGCCGCCAGATGTCAAGCCGCTCAAGGATGACCGGGTCGTCCAGACAGCGCTGACGGTCCGAAAGCGGCTGGAGCAGCATCGGGCGCAGCCAAGCTGCGCCGTCTGCCACAACCGCCTCGATCCCCTGGGCTTCGGCCTGGAGAATTTTGACGGCGTCGGGGCCTGGCGCGAGAAGGACGCCGGACAGCCGGTCGATTCCTCCGGAACACTCCCTTCGGGTCAGTCGTTCCGCGGTCCGACCGAGCTGAAGTCCATCCTCAAGGGCCGTCCGCGCGAGTTTGCCCGATGCCTGACCGAGAAAATGCTGACCTACGCCCTCGGTCGCGGTCTGGAAGAATCCGATCACTGCGCCGTCGATCGGATCGTCAAGGATCTGGAGGCCAACGGCTATCGCTCCGGAGTGCTCCTTCGGGGTATCGTGACAAGCGAGCCGTTCCTGAAACGGCGATACTGAACATGGCCTGGAAACACCGGACAGGGACGGTGACAGGAGAACGAGTCGTGAACAAGCGGTCGGTGGAACTCACGCGTCGTACCGTTTTGCGCGGGATGGGGGCGGCGATTGCGCTCCCCTGGCTCGAAGCGATGGGGCCGGCGGTGAGACAGGCCGCAGGTGCACCGGCCGGCTCCGAGATCCCTCGCCGGATCGCCTTCCTGTACGTACCCAATGGCGTCCACATGCCCGACTGGACGCCTGCGGAGGCGGGAGCCGACTTCCAACTCCCGCCCACCCTCGGCGCCCTCGAGCCGTTCCGCCAGGACCTCATCGTTCTGAGCGGATTGCAGCAGCAGAACGCCTCGCCGATGGGCGACGAGGGAGGCGATCACGCTCGTTCTCTGGCCTGCTTCCTCACCGGCGCCCACCCGCTGAAGACCGATGGAGCCAACATCCGCGCCGGAGTCTCGATTGATCAGGTCGCGGCCCACCAGATCGGCCACCGGACCCGGCTCCCCTCGCTGGAGTTGGGAATCGACCCATCGGCGCAGGCCGGGTCGTGCGACTCGGGGTATAGCTGCGCCTATTCGTCGAACATCTCCTGGAAATCGGAAAACATGCCGATGGCCAAGGAGATCAACCCCGGCCTGCTCTTCGACCGCCTGTTCGGCGCCCGGAACCGCGACGCCTCGCCGGCCCTCCGGGCCCGCCGCGAGCGCCGGCAGCGGAGCGTCCTGGACTTCGTTCGCGAGGACGCGAAGCAGCTCCACGCACAACTCGGCTCGAACGACCGCCACAAGATCGACGAATACCTGGGAGCCGTCCGCGAAATCGAACGCCGGATCGAGCAGGCCCGCGCCTTCGATATCGGCGACCGACGTCCCGAACCAGGGATCGCACGGCCTGGCGGCGTCCCGGCCGACCATCGCGAGCATATCCGCCTGATGCTCGACCTCCTCGCCCTGGCATTCCAGGCCGACGTGACCCGGATCGGCACCTTCATGTTCGCCAACGAGGCCAGTAACCGCGCCTATCCGTTCCTGGGCGTCCCCGATGGCCACCACGACCTCTCCCACCACGGCAACGACCCGAAGAAGCACGAAAAGATCCGGACGATCAACCGGTTCCACGTCGAGCAGTTTGCCTACCTCATCGGCCGCTTGAAGTCGATGAAGGAGGGGGACGGAACCGTGCTCGAGCACTCGATGATCGTTTACGGGAGCGGAATTAGCGACGGTGATCGCCACAATCACGACGACCTCCCCATCCTCCTCGCCGGGCGAGGCGGCGGCTCCATCGCAACCGGCCGCCATCTTAAGTATGAAGCGACTCCCCTCAATAATCTCTACCTCTCCATGCTCGATCGGATGGGAGTGCGGGTCGATCGCCATGGCGACAGCACGGGCCGGCTGCCCGCCCTTGGCCCCGTTTGAGCCCGATCCAAAGTACCCTGCGTCCCCACCACACCCCACAGACTCGCCTGGTCTCGTGTGGACCCTCGTCCCTTCGTCGACCCAGATCAGGCCACATTTCTGGACAACTTCCTCCGTTCTCTCTTTGCGAGATCGTCAACGAAATTCTACGGAGTCGCCCTTGTCATGCCGAGTGGGACGGCTACAATCGAGGCAGTCAATGCGTGCGAGAGTCGTTCGGGGCGTGCGAACAATGGCCCCTTCGCGATCTGGGTAGCTCTGAAGATTCGGGTCGTCCGCTCCGTTATGACTGATCCGGCGGTCCTCCATCGGAGGGGCCTGCCGCGGATTTCGTCCTGATGGCGTCTTGTTCGTTTCCTGTGTGGGGAACGGATATGGTCGATTGCGTCCGCATTTTTCGAGGAGATGAACTTTTGAAGAAGAGCATGAGAAACCTGGTTATGGTTGCCATGGCCTTCGCATCCGCGGCCCTCGTCGGCTGCAACGGCGATAGCGAGACCACGAGCAACGAGACGAACCTGGCCAAGGTGGCTCTCCCGAAGGGTGCCGACCAGGCGCCGAAGGAAGTGAAGTACCAGTCGCAATCCCGTGGGCATAGCGCTCCGTCGGTCCTGCCCGGCGCGGCTCCGAAGGCCCCTTGACCCTTCCCGCCCTCTCATTGCAGCGGCGCTCTCGCGCCGACGCAGGCAATCATCTTTCCGACTTCCTCTTTCGACGGCCTGGGGACCTCTCCATGAACGCCACGATGAACCCGCGCGCCTCGCGGGGCTTCACCCTGATCGAGCTCCTGGTCGTGATCGCGATCATCGCGGTCCTGATCGCGCTTCTCTTGCCCGCTGTCCAGGCGGCACGCGAAGCCGCCCGACGTGCCCAGTGCACCAATAATTTGAAGCAGATCGGCCTTGCCATGCACAACTACCATACGGCGAACAACTCGTTCCCGATGGGAGGGGCCAATAGCAGCAACCTCAAGGCTCAGCCCCAGTACGGCTGGGGCGCCTGGAGCGCCCAGGCCATGATGATGAGCTACATCGAGCAGGGCACCGTCTACAACTCGCTGAATTTCATGCTCACGTCGGTTGACGTCGGCAACGGCGAGGGTCTCGTCCAGTCGACCGCGACCGGCTCCAGGGTCAATTCTTTCCTCTGCCCCTCGGATTCCCTTTACACGGGCACGCAATACTCCAACGGCATCAATTATCAGTCGCCAGGGTCGAACTATTTCGCCTCGGTCGGCTCCTCGCTGAATCAGGACGGTCCCAGTAACTGGCAAAATGTCAACTTCGGCAACTCGCCGCCGAATGGTGTCTTCCAGTACGATGGGCCTTCGATCGGCGTCCAGGACATCACGGACGGAACCTCGAACACGATCGCTTATGGTGAGTGGCTGGTCGGCAACAATCAGGCGATCTACAAGGTCCAGAGGACGATCGTCCGGGTCGGTCAGTCCTTCCCGGCGGGCGCCACGCCGGGGCCCGGCATTGGCTCACAGTACCTCAACATGCCGGCTGGCGGTGGGACACTCAACGCCTGGCTCAGCGGCACCTGCGCGGCGCAGGGGTTCTCCCTGGTCTCCTCCGGGAGCTATCTCGGCTGGAAGGGCGATCGGTGGTGCTACGGCCTCTTCTCGCACACGCTCGGCAACATCCTGGTTGGACCGAATGCTCCGTATCCGGCCTGCGACATTAACCTAGGCGGCGGCGACACGGATGACTCGTTCGGCTTCTTCGGGATGAGCAGCCACCACCCCGGCGGGGCAAACGTGCTGCTGGCCGATGGCTCGGTTCACTTCCTCAAAAACTCGGTGAACCAGTTAACCGTCTGGGCTCTTGGCTCGCGTAACCAGGGCGAGGTCATCAGCTCGGACAGCTATTGATCCAGCCGGTTCAACGACGGGATTTCGTCAAACGGTGGCGGGACCTCCCCAGGGGGGCCCGCCACCGTTTTTTTTGCCGCCGCCGATCCGCCGGCACCTGGCGTCTCCAGGATCTCGATCTTCGTCGAAACTTTATTCGAGCTTCACTGCCATCCGGGAACGAGAACCTAGAATGAGCGCGTTCGACTGAGGAAATCTCATTCTTCGAGGATCTCAACGATGAGTCCGCCCCGCTCTCATTCCGCGTTTCGCCGGGCCTTCACCCTGATCGAACTGCTCGTGGTGATCGCGATCATCGCGGTTCTGATCGCCCTTTTACTGCCGGCCGTCCAGTCGGCGCGTGAGGCGGCGCGTCGGGCCTCCTGCCTCAACAACCTGAAGCAAATCGGCCTGGCGATGATGAACTTCGAGAACTCGCGCCTGGTCCTCCCGCCGACCTGGGCGATCAGCACCTCGCTGCTCAGGCCCCCGTTTCAACCGGCCGACCTGACGAACATGAGCCTGGTCGGACCGGACAATTACGAGCCGCCCTGCCCATCGCAGGTTGGCGAGGTCTGCAACAACGCCATCGACGTTCAGACCTGGGTGACAATCTGCCTGCCGTACTTCGAGCAGTCCACAATCTACAACGCTTATAACATTGCGGTCCCCTTCAGCGGTCCGGTCAACTCGACCATGGTGGGCACGCAGCTCAAGTTCATGGTCTGCCCGTCGGCTCCCGACGGCTTTCGTTCCGCCGCCTACACCGATGCGCTCTCGCAGGTGTTTTACGGCTCGAACTGGTCGGTAAATCTCGCCGCCGGCGACTACGCGGTCGACGATGGCGTGGCCTCGGCCTGGATGGCCGCCAATAACGTTCCCCACCCAGCGGGAGTGGACACCCGCGGCCTCCTCCACGGTAACGTCGCTCCTCGAATCGCCTCGATCACCGATGGGACGTCCAACACGATCATGGTTTCGGAAGACGCCGGGCGTCCGCAATTCTGGCTGAATGGCCGCCTGATTCCCGACGGCACTCCAACCGCCTCGCTCGGTATTGGCGAGGGTGGCACCACAATTTACACCAATGAAGGCTCGGGCTGGGGCTGGGCCGACTACAACAGCGAGTTCTACACCGACGGCGACGGCAGCCGCCAGCATACCAACTGGAGCAGCAACAACGAGGTCTACGCCTTCCATCCCGGCGGAGCCAACCACGTCTTCGCCGATGGCTCGGTCCACTTCATCCGACAGACGACCGCCCCCTCGGTCTTCGTCGCGCTCATCAGCCCAGCCGGCGGTGAGGTCATCTCGGCTGATTCGTATTGATCGATGAATCTCCTTCCCACCCGGCGCCCGATGAAGACAGCGAGACACTCATGAATCCCCGGCATCCCGGCCTCCGTTCCCGAGGTGGCGTCGCCCTCTCTCTCGCCGCTGCGGTGGTCGCGTTGAGCTGGCTCGGTTGCGGAGCGGAACAGGGACATCCTCCAGTCTATCCCGTCAAGGGGAAGGTGACCCTGAAGGGAAAGCCGCTCACCGAGGGATATGTCGTCTACGAGCTGGAGGAATCCTCCGTCGCCAAAAGTTCTTCCGGCGAATCGACGGCTGGTCCCCTCCGGGTCGTCGGCCCGATTCGGTCGGACGGGACCTTCCGTCTGAACGCGTATCCAGGAATCGAGGGGATGCCGGAAGGCCGCTACAAGGTTGGAATTTCCAGCAGGGCCGGCCGATCAGAGGGCGGCCTTTTTGACGCCGATCGAAAGATCCAGAAAGGGAATTCCGAGGTCCTCGGCGCTCGATATGCTGACCCGAAGACGTCGGGCCTCACCGATCAGGTGGTGAAGGACAAAACCAATGAGCCTTCATTTGATCTGTCCGTAACCGCCACGGGTTCGCGATCGCGGCGTTCATGAATCAGACGTCGAGCCCGATCGCTCGCATCAGGGCCAGGGCATTACTGTGCTCGACGATACCCGGGCGCATTCGATAGTCGAACCGCATCTCGCCGTCGACGAGCCGGTCCTCAAAGTGGACGTTCCGGGCCCTGGGCGCGAGGGCGTCCGAGATCCGGGCGAGGCTCAGGTCGTGGGTGGTCACCATCCCGATCGCGCCGGTGGCGATGAGACCGCGAAGAACGGCCTCGCCGCCAGCGGTTCGGTCGTGCGAGTTGGTCCCGTGGAAGAGCTCGTCGAAAAGGAAGAGCAACGGCAAGGGGCCACGACTCAGCTCGACGACCTGCCGGACTCTCGTGATTTCGGCGTAGAATCGGGACCGGCCTTCCTGGAGCGAGTCCTGGATTCGGAGTGTCGCACCGACGGCCATCGGCGTCAGGACAAGTCGCCGCGCTCGAACAGGCGCCCCGGCCATGGCCAGCACCGCGTTGATGCCGACGGTCCGCAGCATCGTGCTCTTGCCCGACATGTTCGACCCGCTCACGATCAGCAGGTGAGTCGGGTCGCCGAGTTCGATCTCGTTCCGAACGCACACCCGCGCTGGGATCAGCGGGTGGCCGATTCCATCCGCCTCAAACCGGGCCGGTCCGTCGACCACCGCGGGGAGCGGATCATCGGGATTCTCCGCCGCGTAGGCCGCGATCGCCCCGATTGCCTCAACCTCGCCGATCGCCCGAATCCATCGGGCGACATGGGATCCCGACTCCTCGCGCCAGGCGTCTACCCGAACAGCCAGCAGCGGCGTCCAGTGCCAGAGCGCTGCGATCGGCGCGAAGAACTGGTTCTGCCGAGATTGCAGCAGGTCGAGGAGTCGCGCCAGCCGACGGAGCCGGGCCGAGGCCGGCGTTCCTTCCACGTCCATCGCCACCCGGAGGCGGCTCAGCATCGGCGAATGGAAGGGCTCGCGCTCCATCCGCTCCAGCAGGTCGGCCAGCAGACGAAGGTCTGCCCCGTGACGATCGACGTCTCCGAGCGCCGCTCGCACCCGCCTCCCGATCGTGACTCCATAGATGGTGTCGACGATTGCGACATACAGGAGCGGGCGCAGGCTCGTCTCGAAGAAAAGCCATCCGATCGCGGCGGCCGTGCCGACCATCGCCAAGGCGACCGAGGCCATCGGGATCGCGATACCCCGGAGAGTCCGGGGCGCCCCGCACCAGGTCGAGAGTTCCTCGGGATCGATCCCCGCGCGGACGTCAGAGCCCAGCACCTCAAGGTCCTCGCGGAGGTCGAGCCTCGGACGAAGCTCCTCGACGGCCTCGTGCCGTTCGGCGATGGTCGTCGTGTCGGCCGGCGCCAGTAGCCAGGAGGCGAGAACCGCCTCGCCCGACCGCGTTCGCGCCGTGCAGAGCCGTTCGAAGATCGAGCCGCGACCGAAGAGGTCGAGGTCCGCCGCGTAAGGATGTTCGTGAGTCAGGAATTCTTCGCCCGAGACACCCGTCCCGGCCCATCGCCCCTCAATTCGGACGAGCCCTCGCTCGTATAACTCGACCGCTCGACGCGCCCGGTCCGCCCGGCGCCGGATCGGATCGTGCGCGACAACCATCCCCGCGAACACCAACAGGGCCGCGCCCAGCCCGGTTCCGGCCCACTCGCTGCCGAGGTAGAGCCCATAGACGGCAACCAATGCCCCCAGGAAAACGGCCAGCCGAAGGTCGGCCAGACGCCGATCCCAGGCCCGCCACCGATCGCGCTCGCTCGATCGCTCCCCAAGCCGCTGCTGATAGGTTGCCCGGATCTCATCCGCCGCCGGCGATTCTCCCAGTCGTGTTCCCGTCATCGACTCTCCCACCCAGACCGCCACGCCGCCCGCCCCGATCATTCGAGGCGGACTTTCCAATTCGCGCGGGGAATCCTAAAATCGTCCCATGCTTCACGGGATGCCGAGCGCCTCCCGTTCTCGAACCTTCGCCGAGGATCTCGTGTCTTCTGCCGACCCGCTCCTGCGTACCGCGTTGCACCGATGGCACCAGGCCCACGGAGGCCGCCTCGTCGAGTTCGGCGGCTGGTCCATGCCGGTGCAGTACCGATCGATCGTCGAGGAGCACCAGGCCGTTCGACTCGGCGTCGGACTCTTCGACATCAGCCACATGGGCCGCCTGACCTTCGATGGCCAGGACGCCCTCGACTGGATCGAACACTGCACGACGAACCATGTCGCCCGGCTCACCGAAAACCAAATCCAGTATAGCCTGATGACCAACGATCGGGGCGGGGTCATCGACGACATCCTCGTCTATCGCCAGACCGATGCCTATCTCGTCGTCTGCAACGCCTCCAACCGCACGAAGGTCGTGGCCCAGTTCCAGGCCCACCAGCAGGGGACCCAAAGCCACTTCCACGATCGGACCGAAGCGACCGCCATGATCGCGGTCCAGGGACCAAAGGCGCTCGCAACCCTGCAACCGCTCGTCGACCAGCCGCTCGAAGCCGTTCGTTACTATCATCAAACGACCGGCCGGCTTCTCGGTAAACTCGATTCGGTCATCAGCCGGACTGGCTACACGGGCGAGGACGGCTTCGAACTGATCGTCCCCGCGTCGTCGGCTGAGGAGGTCTGGGAGGCCATCCTTGAGGCGGGCCGTCCGCACGCGATTATGCCGTGTGGCCTCGGCGCCCGCGATACGCTCCGTCTTGAGGCCGCGATGCCGCTCTACGGCCACGAACTGGGCGAGGACACCGACCCCTATTCGGCTGGCCTTGGCTGGGCCGTGAAGCTTGATAAAGGTGAGTTCGTCGGCCGATCGATCCTCTCGATGCGGAAGGAAGCTCCCCCGCTCGCCCGAATCGGCCTGGTGCTGGAAGGGAAGCGGATCGCTCGCCAGGGCGCGATCGTCCTTTCCGGAGATCGTGAGGTCGGCCTGGTCACCTCGGGCACCTTCTCACCAACCTTGCAGACCAGCATCGCCATGGCTATGGTCGCCCCCGACGCTCGCACCGTCGGCGCAATCCTCACCGTCGACGTCCGCGGCCATCGCGAGACAGCCCGCGTCGTCAAGCTCCCGTTCTACAAGCGGCCCGCAACGGCCTGACTCTTTCCGTTCGACCACCGCTCCGATCCCCCGAAGGACCCCGAACGATGGACCCGAAGTCCCTCCGCTTCACCCCGACCCACGAGTGGGTCGCGCTCCAGGGCGATGTCGCGACCATCGGCATCTCGAAGTTCGCCGTCGAACAGTTGAGCGACCTGACGATGATCGAGTTGCCGGCCATCGGTGCGAAGCTCGCCGCCGGAAAGGCCTTCGGCGAGGTGGAGAGCGTCAAGAGCGTCAGCGACATCTATGCCCCTCTCGCCGGTGAGGTGGTCGAGGTCAATAATGATCTCAGGGACAACGTCCAGCTCCTCTCCGACGATCCCTACGGCAAAGGATGGCTGATCCGCCTCCGCGTCGAGAACCCAGGCGCCGTCGCCAGCATGATGGACCACGACGCCTACGAGAAGATGGTCGCCGAGGACGCCCACTGATCGGGCTCGCCTCTCGATCCCCTCCAGAGAACAGAAAGCAGAAGCTCCCTTCCATGGCGTACATCGCGAACACGCCCGACGATGTCCGGACGATGCTGGCCGCGATCGGGATCGACTCGCTCGACCAGCTCTTCGACGCGGTGCCGGCCGAGTACCGCCTGGACGGTCCGCTCCACGTCCCGCCGGCGCTCTCCGAACTGGCTCTCACCGAGACCGTTCTTCGTCTCCTCGGCCGGAACGAGGGTGCGGATTGCCGCGTCTGCTTCCTTGGCGGCGGGAGCTACGACCATTTCATCCCGGCCGTGGTTGATAACCTCGCCTCCCGCGGCGAATTCTACACCGCCTACACACCCTACCAGCCCGAGGCCAGCCAGGGGACCCTCCAGGCGACGTTCGAATACCAGACGCTCATCGCCAACCTGACGGGAATGGACGTCTCGAACGCCAGCCTCTACGACGGCGGCTCGGCCACGGCCGAGGCAATGCTGATGGCCCTCACCATCACCAAACGCCACGGCCGGGTGGTCGTCGCGGATTCGGTCCACCCCGAGTACCGCCAGGTCCTCTCCACGTTCCTCGCCCTGATGGAGCCCGAGCTGACGACCGTCCCCTCGGAGAACGGTCGGGTTACACCCGAGGCGATCGCCCACGCGATCGACGACCAGACCGCCGCCGTGATCGTCCAGTATCCGAACTTCTTCGGTGGGCTGGAGGACGTCGAGGCGATCGTCTCGGCCGCTCACGCGGCCGGAGCGCTTGCGATCGTGATCGTCGACCCCATCAGTCTCGGCCTGCTCCGCCGCCCCGGCGACTACGGCGCCGATATCGTGGTGGCGGAGGGCCAGTCGCTGGGCAACCCGCTCCAGTACGGCGGTCCCTACCTGGGAATCATGGCCTGCCGCGAGGATTACGTCCGCAAGATGCCCGGACGGATCGTCGGCCAGACGACCGACCGCAACGGTAAGCGGTGCTGGGTCCTCACGCTTCAGACCCGCGAACAGCACATCCGCCGCGAGAAGGCCACGTCCAACATCTGCACGAACCAGGGCCTGCTGGCGCTCCGATCCAGCATCTACCTGGCCGTGATGGGTCCGAACGGGCTCCGCCAGGCGGCCGAGCTCTCGACCCGCAAGGCCCATTACGCCGCCGAGAAGCTCGCCGCCATCCCGGGCGTCTCCCTCGCCTTCCCCGGCCCGTTCTTCAAGGAGTTCGCCATCAGCGTCCCCGCCGACGCCCGGAAGATCCTCGCCGACGTCGGCACCCAGGGCTATCACGGCGAGATCGCACTCGGGCGATGGTATCCGTCGATGAACGACGCCATCCTCGTCGCCGTTACCGAGCAACGCACGAAGGACGAAATCGACGG
>DAHZZC010000328.1 GCA_027435495.1 Planctomycetales bacterium | reverse complement strand
ATCTGGTCACCGGCCGGAGCCAGCTCGAACGATCGGCCGATCACGAAGGACCGGGCCAATCGCCCATCTAGGAGCCAGCTCCCGCTGGCGACCCGGACGTAGCCATAGGGCACGCCAAGATCGCCGGCGAAAGCCCTCGGCAGTCAAACGATCGGCCGATCACCAAGGACCGGGCCAATCGCCCATGTAGGAGCCAGCTCCCGCTGGCGACCCGGACGTAGCCATAGGGCACGCGCAGATCGCCGGCTGGAGCCGGCTCCTACATGAGTCATCGACCCGGACGTAGCCATAGGGCACGCCAAGATCGCCGGTCAGAGCCGGCTCCGACAAGGGAACCGATCGGACAACATCGGCGGGCACGTGAATGAGGACTCGCTCGATCGGTAAAAAAAGTCGACAAGTGTGCGATCGCCGCGGGGATGTTGCCTTATTCCTACGGGCACCCAGGATTCGTCGGTGCGTGCGATCGGCGCGAGACCCGAACCCTCGTCTTTTGATGTCCGCGGGTCGATGGCTCCCGAAGAGACCCCGTTCGGTGATGCACCCCACTCCTGTGCCGCCTACTCCTCGGGCGGGGACCTGGGCCGTGGGCGCATGGTAGGGGATCGCCCCGGCGGTCGGATCATTTAGTCATCCCGTCTCGGAAAACACGTCCAGTCATCGGCATCAAATGGAGGAAGTCATGAGGAACCGGTTGCGCAGCGGCTTCACGCTGATCGAGTTGCTGGTGGTCATCGCCATCATTGCTGTCCTGATCGCCCTGTTATTGCCGGCGGTGCAGGCGGCGCGCGAGGCCGCCCGCCGCGCCCAGTGCACCAACAATCTCAAGCAGATCGGCCTGGCCACCCACAACTACATCGACGTGAACAACCTCGAACTACGTCGGCAGTTTTGGCGATAACTATGCCAGCCACTACGTGGCATTGCCGTGGGAGACCCCTTACTCCACCAAGCTCATCCCGGGGCAGCCGCGTATCGGCTGGCCCGGACCGTGGGGCGTGAATCAGCCGTCCCCCGGCTGTCCGCTCGCGCCTGGCCTGCGGGGGATGTTCGATTACTTCGGCGCCCAGATGGTCTCGATCCAATCGGTGACGGACGGCCTGAGCAATACCATCCTCGTCGGCGAGACGTTGCCGTACCAGGTGGCGGACAATAACTTCTGGAACTTCAACGGCAGCGTGGCCGGCACCACCATCCCGATCGGCTGGAACTCCAACACCGTCAACCCCGCCACCTCTCCCTGCTACAACAACTGGCACGATTACCCGGTCGGCTGCCGGTTCTCCTACGATTCCACCGGTTTCAAGAGCCAGCACCCCGGCGGGGCGAATTTCCTGTTCGGGGACGGCTCCGTCCGATTCCTCAAGTCCAGCCTCAACCTGATGACCTACTGCGCACTGGGCAGCCGGGCGGGCGGCGAGGTCATCAGTTCCGATGCCTATTGATGTCGGATGCGGGATGGGCGTCTTCCCGGGCGGGTACGCCCCTTTCCAAAACCCTGGATGAGAGGATCGATCATGTTGGATCATGCGCGGTGGAAACGAGAGCGTCGTTGCACGCCCCTCTTGCTCATGCTCCTCGTCGTCGGGTGCGGCGACGACGGTCTGGGACGGCGCTATCCGGTCTCCGGGCGAGTGACGCGAGGTGGCCAGCCGGTTACCAATGGGACAGTCAACTTCATGCCCGTCGATCTGAAGCAGGGCCGCTCCGCCAGCGGCGAGATTGGATCCGACGGCAGTTATTCCCTGACGACGGTGAATCCCGGCGACGGCGCGCTGGCCGGCGCCTACCGCGTGATCATTAGCCTCGCCGAGGTCGCCGGGCTCGAGAGAACCCCCGGGGGCATCCCGATCCTCAATCAGCCCAGGAAGGTGCGCGTCAAGAATCTGGTCTCGCCCAGGTACAGCGACCCGAGCCAGACCGTACTAAAGTTCAAAGTCGAGCCACATACGAACACCTTCGATATCGAGATGACAGAGTAAGGGGAGCCTGGCGCCGAGAACATCGCGATCGCCGCTGAAGGCACCGAATACCGCAAAGAAAGGTTATCCGATCGCTGCTTGTCGCTCTCCATGGTTCGGAGGAACGATCCAGGCGAACCTTGTCGCCATCATGCCCGGATGCGCACGAAGAGGGGATTGTCGGCGTTGGAGGATTGTGGAATAATTTGGGATGGTGTGACCCAGGCGGATCCGACCCTGCAGACCGGGACGGTACGCTCTCCTGCCCGCCATCCGACCCGGCTGGCGAATCCTCCCGCCTTCGAAATCACTCTTGCAGCGAGGATCGGCTGATGGATCGAGCTTCGACTCTCCGGAATCGAGGCCGTCTCCTCATGGCGATGGCGATCGTGGTGGCTGTCGGCGGGTTGCCGGCCCGGGCTGAGGGGCCCTCGCCCGAGGCGGCCGAGTTTTTCGAGGCCCGCATCCGGCCGATCCTGGTCGAGAAGTGCGCCCGGTGTCATGGGGCGCGGAAGCAATCGTCGGGTCTTCGGCTCGATGGTCGCGAGGCGATGATCAAGGGAGGCGATCAGGGGCCGGCGATCGTTCCCGGAAAGCCCGAGGCGAGCCTCGCCATCCGGGCGATCACGTATCGCGACGACGACCTCAAGATGCCGCCGAAGCAGAAGCTCTCCGACGCCGAGGTCGCGATGCTTTCGCAATGGGTGGCGATGGGCGCCCCCTGGCCAGCTTCCAGGATAATCACCGCCGACGACTCCGATCCCGTCGCGCAACACTGGGCGTTCCGCCCCGTCCGGCCGACTCCACCGCCGAAGGTCAGGAACTCGGCCTGGGTCGCCACGTCGGTGGACGCCTACATCCTCGCCCGGCTGGAAGCGAAGGGGATCGCGCCCTCGCCCGAGGCCGATCGTCGGACCCTCATCCGACGCGCCACGCTCGACCTCTGGGGTCTTCCTCCGACGGCCGAGGAGGTCGACGCCTTCCTGGCCGACACCGCCCCCGACGCCTACCCCCGACTGATCGACCGCCTGCTCGCCTCGCCACGATATGGCGAGCGATGGGGACGGCACTGGCTCGATGTCGCCCGATACGCCGACACCAAGGGATATGTCTTCACCCAGGAACGTCGATACCCCTATTCGTTCACCTACCGCGATTACGTGATCGACGCCTTCAACGCCGATCTCCCCTACGACCGGTTCCTCGTCGAGCAGATTGCCGCCGATCGGCTTCCGATGGCCGAGGGTCTGGCGAAGGATACCCGGCCGCTCGCCGCACTCGGGCTTCTGACCGTTGGCCGCCGGTTCCTTCTCGATCAGAACGAGATCATCGACGACCGGATCGATGTCGTCTCCCGGGGCCTGCTCGGGCTGACCGTCACCTGCGCCCGGTGCCACGACCACAAGTTCGACCCGATCCCGAGCGACGACTATTACGCCCTGCATGGCGTCTTCTCCAGCTCGGTCGAGCCGGGCGAGTTGCCGGTGATCCAGTGGCCGGGCTCGAATACCTCGCCGAGGGCCGCGGCGTTCCTCAAGAAGCTGGCGACGGCCGAGAAGGCCCGCGACGACTACCTGGCGGCTCGTCGGGCCGAGGTTGAGTCGGACCTTCAGGGGCGATTTTCCCACTATCTGAAGGCCGCCCACGACCTGAAGTTCGACGGCCGGAATCCGAAGCTCGACGATCGGGCGAGGGCCGAGGGTCTCGAGCCCCGGCGGCTCCGCGGGTTTTCCTTCCTCTGGCCGAGGTTTCTCGAGTCGAGCGAGACCGATCGCAACCCGGTCTGGCGGTCCTGGAAGGCGTTTTCGGCGATCCCGGCCGATCGATTCGCGGCGAACGCGGGGGAAGTTCGTCGGAAACTCCTGGCCGATCCGAAGGGAGCCCCCGTCCATCCGCTGGTGGTCCGCGAGGTTCTGGCGACCGATCCGAAGAGCCTGGACGATCTCGTCGGGCGTTATGTGGCGCTCTTCGATCGGCTCGAAACAAACCTCAAGGCCCGGCCGGCGAAGCCTCTGGGGGAGGCCGACTGGGAATCGCTCCGGCTCGCGATCCAGGGGCCTGGCTCGCCGCTTTCGCTGAGGGACGTCACCGACCCCCGCCGACTCCTGCTCAACCAGCGGCAGGGCCAGGAACTCGCGAAGCTCCAGGGCGCCATCGACCGGCTGAACGCTACCGATCCCGACGGCCCCGCTCGGGCGATGGTGATGGTCGACGCGCCGAAGCCGGTCGAGCCGCACGTTTTCATCCGGGGGAATCCGGGTCGTCCGGGGAAGCAGGTCCCTCGTCGGTTCCTGACGGCTCTTTCCGGGCCGAAGCCAGCGCCGTTCCGCGACGGGAGCGGACGGCTGGAGCTGGCCCGGGCGATCGCCGATCCGAAGAACCCGCTGACGGCCCGGGTGCTGGTCAATCGCCTCTGGGCCTGGCACCTCGGCAAGGGACTGGTCGACACTCCGAGCGACTTCGGCCTGCGGAGCGACCCGCCGACCCACCCCGAGCTGCTCGACCACCTGGCCTCGTCGTTCGTCGCCGAGGGGTGGTCGATCAAGGCGCTCCACCGCCGGATCATGCTTTCGAACACGTATCGGCAATCGAGCGTTCCGCGGCCCGAGGCCCAGGCGATCGACCCGGAGAACCGGCTCGTCTGGCGGTTCAACCCACAGCGGCTTGACTTCGAGTCGATGCGAGACGCGATCCTGGCGGTCTCCGGAGCGCTCGACCCGACGCTCGGCGGCCGCCCGGTGACGATCACGGAGCCGCCGTTCTCGCCCCGGCGGACGGTCTACGGCTTCATCGACCGCCAGAACCTCGACGGACTCTACCGGACGTTTGACTTCGCGGTCCCAGACGCGACGAGCCCGAGGCGGTTCGTCACCACGGTCCCACAGCAGGCTCTCTTCCTGATGAATAGTCCGTTCCTGCACGAGCAGGCCCGGCGGCTCGCCGCCGAGGCGAGGCCCGATGATTCGTCGGACCCTTCGCAGGGGATCAGGCGCCTCTATCGCCGGGTCTTGCTCCGGTCGCCCGAGCCCGAGGAGCTAGCGATGGCCGACGGCTTCCTCCACCGGCTCTCGGCCGCGCCGGACGGCTGGAAGCAGCCGGCCACCGGCCCGGCCGGCGGCCTAACGCCCTGGGAACAGCTCGCGCAGGTCCTGTTGCTGACGAATGAATTCATGTTTGAGGAATAAAAAAGACTCTGAGGAAACGGGGAAGCTCTGAGGAAACGGGGACAGGCACCTCGAAGACTCGGAGCCGGTTTCCGTTTCGTCAGGGCATCCAGGGGGTCCAGCCATGTCGGATCATCGTCGCCCGGGCGCGGAGGATTTGACCCTCACGCGGAGGGAGTTGTTGTGCCGGTCAGGGATGGGGATGGGGGCCCTGGCGCTTGGCGGACTGATGTCGGAGGCGGGTCTACTGGCCGCCGAGGCGACGCCCGACCGGAGTCTGCCGCTCGGGCCGTCGACGGGCCGGATCGCGATCAACCCGCTCCTGCCGAAGGCGGCTCCGCTGCCGGCGAAGGCAAAGCGGGTCGTGCATCTTTTCATGAACGGTGGGCCATCGCACGTCGACACCTTCGACCCCAAGCCGGCGCTGGCGAAGTACCACGGTAAGCCGGTCCCGATCAGCCTGCCGACTGAGCGGAAGACGGGGGCGGCGCTTGGGTCGCCGTTCCGGTTCCGGAAGTACGGGCAGAGTGGGATCGAGGTGAGCGACCTCTTCGCGCACACGGCGTAGATGATCGACGAGATCTGCGTGATCCGGTCGATGCACGCCGACGTTCCGAATCACGAGCCCTCGCTGATGCTGATGAACTGCGGCGAGGCCCGGATGGCCCGGCCGTGTTTCGGCTCGTGGATGATGTACGGGCTCGGGACGGAGAACCAGAACCTTCCCGGGTTCATCGTGATGTGCCCGGGGGGCTTCCCGATCGCAGAGTCGCAGAACTGGCAGTCGGCGTTTTTGCCGGGGATCTTCCAGGGGACGTACATCGACAGCCGGCACAGCGACATTGAGAAGCTGATCGCCTACATCCGGAACAAATCCGTCGGCCCGCGGGCACAGATGGCGCAGCTTGACCTGCTCGCCGAACTGAACCGCCGACACCTGGACCACCGGCCCGGTGAAGCCGACCTGGAGGCCCGGATTCAGTCGTTTGAGCTGGCGTACCGAATGCAATCGGAGGCCGCCGACGCCTTTGACTACAACCAGGAACCGGAATCGATCCGGGAGATGTACGGGCCGGGCGTCCACGCCCGGCAACTGCTGGTGACCCGCCGACTGCTGGAGCGAGGGGTCCGGTTCATCCAGCTCTACCACGGCGACGGCCAGCCCTGGGACAACCACGACGACCTCGAGGCGGGCCACCGTCGCCTGGCCGGCCAGTGCGACCGGGCGATCGGGGCGTTTTTGAAGGACCTCAAGCAGCGTGGGATGCTGGAAGACACGCTCGTGATGTGGGGCGGCGAGTTTGGCCGGACGCCGACCGTCGAGTTACCCACCCCCGGTTCGAACCAGGGGAAGATGAACGGCCGCGACCACAATCACTACGGTTTCACGATGTGGCTGGCCGGCGGCGGCGTGAAGGGGGGCCATATCCACGGCGCCACCG
>DAHZZC010000327.1 GCA_027435495.1 Planctomycetales bacterium | reverse complement strand
TCGAAATCGACTCCCATCCCGGGACATCCGGACCCGGGAACGGGCGCCGGCCATCCGGGATGGCAATCGTCGCGAGGAGGTCGATCCGACCGGAGAGCCCTCAGAGGTGGGCCCGGTCGGGAAGGAGAATCCGTCCATCCTGGACGGCAAATGGGGCGGCCGACGAGCCAGGAGCCAGGAGGCGCGAGACGAAGGTGAAGTCGAGGCGGGCCTCCGCCCCAGTTAGCGGGCGCGGAGCAGTCCGCGCATCTGGAGGTGGCTGACGGGCATGGAAGCCTCCTGGAGTAACCGGGTCAGCTTGCTCTCGACGACCTGCGCGGGCCGGAGGGCCGCACGATCGTCGACAACCAGAACTTCCTCATGGCCGGAAAACGGCCCAGTCTCGGGGCCGAGCCGGCCAACCATGCGGTCGAGACGGGGATTCAACACGCGTTCCACGGCAGGAACGATCGCGGTACGAGCGGGGGTCACAGGCAGACTCACAGGGGTTTTCATTGCCATCGGATATGGGCCCTCCTTGAAAAAGGGGGGAGACTCTATTCATAACACACGGATCGCCGGTCGTAAATTCCACCGTCGATCCGTTTTCGTTGCAGCGGGTCGCGATCGCCCCCCGCGACCCATCCCACCGACCTCGCCGGCCCAGCCCAAGCCGAGCCGCGCCGATTCGTACGTTTATCCTGGAAGACGACTCTTCCAACTCGGCCCTGTCAGGGCCATCTCACCCGTGCCGGACCTCATGGGACCCGTCGCGCCGGGCGGACATCGGTCGGACCGGCTGAGGCAGCCCCGGAACTCGGCCGGGCGAGAATTTTGTCCAATCCGCTTCTCGCCCAGGGTCAATTGGTTCGTACTTCAGAGTAGCGCTTGATGTTGGTAAGCGTCATCTCTCCGGCACTTGGGCCGATCGGATCCTTCGAGCACCCCCACTGGGGCAATTGCCATGCCGAGATTCACATGACAAAGTGGAAATCAGGTTGAATTTTCGAGAAGACGGTAGACGGGCGTATCCGGAGCTGGATGCCGGTCGATACTCGTCCTGTAGGTAAATACGGGAGAAGGCTGGGGGATCGCGAATAGCCCCGGCCGGAAATTTCGAATTTCGGGCACGAGAGGAACGTCGGGGCACGTCTCGACGACCGATCGGCGCGGGGTGAGGGACTGATGAAGAGGCCGACGCGGTGGGAGAGTCTGCGAGGGATCGCCCGAGAACTGGGCACGATCGCCCGGAGAGGGCGCCATGTCTGGAGGCTGGTCCCCTGGCGGCAGCGCCTTGGACTGTTCGCGGCGCTGGTGGTCATGGCGATGGCGAGCCTCGCCAACACGGTCGTTCCCGTCTGTCTGGGCCGGTTGGTCGACGCGGCGAGCCGGCCCGGAATCACTCGGTCCGACCTCTCCGCCGCGGCTACCCTCTATCTTTCGCTGATCGCTGTCGCCTACCTCGTCCGCGAAAGCATGAATGTTTTACGGAGATTCCTGGTCGAGCGGACCTGCACGCGCATTGACAAGGATACGTATGTGCGGGTCGTTGCTCACCTGATGAAGGTTGACCTCTCGGTGCTGGGGCGTGACCAGGTGGGTGCCCTTTATGGGAGGATCACCCGGAGCATCGAGGGGTTGATCCGGTTTCTTCGGGTGACATTCCTGGAGTTCGTCCCGGCGATCTTCACCGGGAGCTTCGCTCTGATCGCCGCGTTTACCCAGCAGCCGAAGGTCGCCCTGGCGATGCTGATGGTGGCTCCGATCTCGGTCGGGCTGACGATCGGCCAGATCATCACCCAGAAGGGGATCCGCCTGGATCTCCTGCGGACACGGGAGCGGATGGATGGAACGGTCGTCGAGCAGCTTGGCGGAATCGACTATGTCCGGGCGGCCGACACCCACCGGCAGGAGGTCCGCCGGGTGGCCCGGGTCGCCGAGCGCCGACGGGCCCGGGAGTTGAGGCACCACATCGAGATGTCGCTCTTCGGCTCGGGCAAGGCGATCAACGAGGGATTCTTCCTGGTCGCGGTGCTGGCCGTCGCGGTCTACTACCTGCTTCAGGGAAAGCTCCAGCCGGGCGCCCTGGCCTCGCTCTCGGGGCTCTTCCTCTATGTCATGGCCCCGCTGAACGAGATCCACCGGTTCATGGACGAGGCGCACGAGAGCAGTCTGAGGATCGGCGACCTGATCCGGCTCCTGAAGGTCCCGGTCGACCGGTCGTTCAAAACGCCTGCCAGTTCTCCGACGCCCCGGCTGGTGCCGGGCGGTCCGATGTTCGAGGCCGAGGGCTTGCAGGTTGAGTTCCGGACCCCAGCCGGGCCGGCGCGGGGGCTCGACGACCTCTCGGTCGCGATCCGGCACGGGGAGTCCATCGGCGTCGCGGGGCGGTCCGGGTGCGGCAAGACAACCTGGCTCCGCGCCCTGATGCGGCTGGTCCACCCAACGGCCGGCACGGCCACCATCGGCGGTGTCCCGCTGGAGTGCGTCAGCCGGAAGGCGATCGGCGAGCTGGTCGGCTATGTCGGCCAGAATCCGTTCGTCTTCGCCGGGACAATCGCCCAGAACATCGCCTACGGCTGCGACGCCCCGAGCGACGCCGCGATCCGTCGAGCGGCCGAGATGGCCTGCATCCACGACGAGATCTTGCGAATGCCCGGCGGCTACAGGGCCCGGGTCGCCGAGCGGGGCCAGAACCTCTCCGGAGGCCAGCGACAGCGAATCGCGCTGGCACGCGTCTTCCTCAAGAACCCGCCAATCCTGATCCTCGACGAGGGGACCAGCGCCCTCGACAACACCAGCGAGCGACTCGTCCAGCAGGCGATCAACGCCGCCCGGACCGACCGGACCGTGATCCTCGTCGCGCACCGGCTGACCACTCTCCGCGAGGCCGACCGCATCCTCGTCTTCGACGACGGCCGGATCGTCGAGTCGGGAACCTACGCCGAACTGGTCGTCCGCGGCGGCGTCTTCGCCGACCTCGTCCGAGCCGCCGACGCCCCCGAGCCCCTCGTGGTCCTGAATTAACCACAGAGAGACCGAGGCACAGAGATCCGAGTCGAAAAAATCCCTCGGTGTCTCGGTGTCTCTGTGGTTCATGACCGATGCCTCTTCACCACAGAGGCACAGAGAACCAAATATCGTTCCGACTGGGTCTTCTCGGTGCCTCGGTGTCTCAGTGGTTCGTTAATGACCGACACATGGCGGCTGGCTGGAGAGCTGGACCATCGCCTCAAGGGCCCTCGCCTTCTGCTCGGGGCGGAGGATCAGGTAGCGATGCCGGCCCGTCGGCGTTGGCTCGAACCGAGTGAAGCCGTCGCCCTCGACCGTCACCCGGCCCACCGGCGAAAGATCAAAATAACCCCGATCGGGCATCACCGCGTAAAGGACGCTGGTGAGGTCCCAGGTCGGCCGGTTGTGCGGCGGAGGATTGCGCAGGATGTAGGCATCGGCCACCGGATGGTGCTTTACGTACGCGTAATCGCGGTCGATGCTCGTCGCCGGGTACGGCAGCGCGATCCCCACCTCAAACGGGCTGAAAACCATCGGCGAAGGCCAGCGATCGGCGACAGTCCGAGCATTCTTCACATCCTTGATCACATTATATTCGCAATAATGCTTGTTTCCTTCGATGGCCTCGAAGGCGCCGGCCATTAGCGAGAGGAGCTTGACCTTCCGGCGGACGAGCTCGATACCTGGGAGCGGCGAGTGCTCGTCCGGGGGGGAGTCGAGGAGGCGGGCGAGGTTGGTCGAGAATCCGACCTGAGCGATCACGACCGAATGATCGGGCTGGGACGCCAGGGTTCTGCGCAGGATGGAAAGGGCCGAGGGGGCGGATCGGCCGGAGATCAGATCGTGAGGATATCGAAAGTTTCCATCGGCGTTCTTCTGGTCGACGAGCGAGAGGAAAGCGCTTTGCTCGACGACGCCCCCCTGCCCGACGACGCCGATCGGGATCTGGCCTCGGCCGTGGAAGGTGTTGACGGCATCCACGAATGGAGCCGCTTTCTCATGATCGACACTGATTGTGACGGCAAGCAGCCGGCAATGCCCACGGGATTCAAGCGCGTGGATGAGACTAAGAGCGAGGACGTCGTCGCAATCGCCGCAGATATCGGTGTCGAGGATGATTGGGACGGGCTCGAGAAGTCTCGCGGAGTCTCGTGGAGTACCAAAACCGGGGATGGCGGAGAGGGTGGCGACCGCGAGGGCGATCGGCAGGATACCGTATGGCATGGCGGGTTTTGACCTCGGATCCTCGGGGAATTCGGTCGCGAAGGAGACTCGGTCGATACCGGGGCCGTGGGCGATCTCAGGCGATCAGTTCCTTGACCACGCGGGCCGGCTCGACGCCGGTCAGGCGCTGATCGAGCCCGAGATACCGGTAGGTGAACCGGCGGTGGTCGAAGCCCAGGAGCTGAAGAACGGTCGCGTGGAAGTCGTGGATGTGGACCGGGTCCTTGACGATGTTGTACGAGAACTCGTCGGTCTCGCCGTAGATCTGGCCCGGGCGGGAGCCGCCGCCGGCCATCCACATGGTGAAGCATCTAGGGTGGTGGTCCCGGCCGTAGTTGTCGTGGGTCAGGCCGCCCTGCGAGTAGATCGTCCGGCCGAACTCGCCGCCCCAGATCACCAGGGTTTCATCGAGCAGGCCCCGGGCCTTCAGGTCCTGGATCAGGCCCCAGCAGGGCTGGTCGACGTCCCGGCACTGGTCCGGCATCCGCCCGGCGACATTCGCGTGGGTGTCCCAGTTGTTGTGATAGATCTGCACGAACCGGACGCCTCGCTCGATCATCCGACGAGCGAGAAGCGCCGAGTGAGCGAACGTCCCCGGCTTGCGAGCGGCCTCTCCGTAGAGCTTGTAGGTCGCCTCGGGCTCGTTGGACGTGGCGGTCAGTTCGGGGACGCTGGACTGCATCCGGAACGCCAGTTCGTACTGCTCGATTCGGGTATGGGTTTCGGGGTCGCCGACGATTTTGTAGTTCAGCTCGTTGAGGGCCTTGAGGCCGTTGAGGGTCTCTCGGCGGATGCCGGCCGGGACACCGGGCGGGTTGTTGATGTAAAGGATCGGGTCGCCACCGCTCCGGAACGAGACCCCCGCGTGCTCGCCCGACAGATAGCCCGACGACCAGAGCCGCGCTGAGATCGCCTGGAGCTGCTCGGTGTTGGTCGGCTTCGCGACCAGGACGACGAACGTCGGCAGATTGTCGTTCAACGACCCCAATCCATAGGAGAGCCAGGCACCCAGGCAGGGACGGCCCGTGACCTGGTTCCCGGTCTGCATGTAGGTGATCGCCGGCTCGTGGTTAATGGCCTCGGTGTGCATCGATCGGATGAAGCACATGTCGTCGACCATCCGGGCCGTGTACGGGAGAAGCTCGCAGACCCACATCCCGTTCTTGCCGGAGCGCGCGAACTTGTACTTCGACGGCGCGATCGGGAACCGCTTCTGGCCGGAGGTCATGGTGGTGAGCCGCTGACCCATCCGGATCGAGTCGGGGAGGTCCTTGTCGAAGTAGGCGTTCATCTGCGGCTTGTAGTCGTACATGTCCATCTGCGGGGGGCCGCCGACCATGTGCAGGTAGATCACCTGCTTGGCCTTCGGGGCGAAATGGAGCCTCGACCCTGCCGGATGAATCCCGGTCGGCGACGCCTCCAGGCCCGCCGCACCAGCGCGGGGGGCCAATCCCTCGCGGCCCAGGAGGGCCGCCATCGCGGCCCAGCCGACGGCGTTCGAGCCCCGGCTCAGGAACTGCCGGCGGGTCTCGTTGCGAACATACTCGCGGATCGGGTCCATGGGGGCCTCCCGGATCGTGAAGGCATGGGCCGTCGGGAGAAGGAACTTCTCGGCGGGTGGTGCCCAGGCTACTTGTTCAGAAATTCGTCGAGGTTCATCAGCTCGTTCGCCAGCATGGTCCATGCGGCGAGAGTTCTCGGCTCGATCGAGGGATCGGGTTTCCACTCACCCACGGCGATCAGTTCCTTCGCCTCGTCGGGGTGGTCGCGGTAATGGGCTTCGAGCCGAGAGAGCGAGGCCCGGACAATCGACCGCTCCTCGGGCCGGAACGGGCGGGACAGGACGCGAAGCGCGATCGCGTCGAGACGTGCGTCGGAGGCGTCGCCGGGTGCCTTCAAAACGGCCTGAGCCAGGGCTCGAGCGGCCTCGACGAATTGCGGGTCGTTGAGGGTCACCAGCGCCTGAAGCGGGGTGTCGGTGCGTTCCCGGCGGACGGTGCAGGTCTCGCGAGTTGGGGCGTTGAGAATATCGAGCGAGGCGGGTGGAGCGCTCCGTTTCCAGAACGTGTAGAGGCTTCGGCGATAGAGTCTCTCGCCGTGGTCCTGGCGGTAATCGTGGGTATTACTTTCCGGCATGGCGACCGCCTCCCAGACGCCCTCGGGCTGGTACGGCCGAACGCTTGGCCCGCCGATCTCGCCAGTGAGCAGGCCCCCGGCCGCCAGCGCAGCGTCTCGGATCATCTCGGCGTCCATCCGGAACCTCGGACCCCGCGAGAGGAGCCGGTTGGACGGGTCGGCGTGGACCTTCTCAGGAGTCGCGGCGGCCGACTGGCGATACGTCGAGGACTCGACCATCAGCCGGAAGAGCGCCTTGACGTCCCAGCCCGACTCGCGAAATTCGACTGCCAGCCAGTCGAGCAGCTCGGGGTGACTCGGCAGCTCGCCGGTGATCCCGAAGTCGCCGGTCGTCCGGACCAGCCCCTCGCCGAAGACCTCCTGCCAGAACCGGTTGACCGTGACCCGGGCCATCAGCGGGTGCTCGGGACGCACCAGCCAGGTCGCCAGGCCGAGGCGATTGCGCGGGAGGTCCGGCGACATCGGCGGCAGTGCGGCGGGCGTCGCTGGCTTCAGGGAATCGCGGCGCTTGTCGTACTCGCCCCGATCGAGC
>DAHZZC010000326.1 GCA_027435495.1 Planctomycetales bacterium | reverse complement strand
ACCACAATCAGGAAGATCGCATACATCTTCTTGATCGAGGCCGCCGGTATCCGCCCGACAAAGTGCGCCCCGAAATATCCGCCCACGAACAAACCCGCCGCAATGCAGAGCCCGGCGCCGAGGCGGATGTTGCCGACTTTCCAGTACTCGATCACCCCGAGCAGACCCGTCGGTGCCAGTAGCGCACAAAGCGACGTCCCGTTTGCGATCTTGATCGGGAAACCGAACAGAACGGTCAGCGCCGGAACGATCACCAGGCCGCCGCCGATCCCAAAGAGACCGCTGAGCACCCCGGCCGCGAGCCCCAGCGCCATCATCTTGACGATCTCGACAGCGTCCATCATGCCTCCGTTTCCGCCCCGGCCATCCGGCCGATCAGGGCCGCACACCCCGCCAAACCCGCGGTCTCGACGCGCAACACATTGTAACCGAGCCGAATGGGAAACCAACCGATCTCGGCCGCCATCAAGGCTTCGGCCTCGGTGAGCCCCCCTTCGGGTCCAACTGCGAGCACAATCCGGCCGCCGGCTCCGGAGCCGTCCCATCGGGCAAACGGTCTCCCCTTTGGATCGGCCAGGAGGCGGACGTGATCGGCGTATCCGCAGGCGAGGTCGGGCCAGTCGATCGGCTCGAAGATCTCCATCAGCCGGGACCGGCCGGATTGCTTCGACGCCTCGACGACCGTCCGGCGCAGTCGATCGAGCTTCGACCCGCGTGGGACGACCACCGATCGCTCGAAGACGACCGGGATCAGCCGGTCGACGCCCAGCTCGGTCGCCTTCTCGACAATCCAGTCGAACCGGTCCCCCTTTGGAACGGCCGTCGCCAGCGCGATGGAGTAGACCGGGACTGGCCGGACGATCGGCTCACCGATCGCGACCAGCTCGACCCGATCGGAGGCTGCCTGCACAACCTCGGCGGCCGTCGCGAAACCGGCACCATCAAAGAGCTCGACGCGGTCGCCCGGGCCGAGCCGGCAGACACGCGAGAGATGCCTCGCCTCGTCGGGACAAAGCCGGTATCGGCCGTCCCGAGGCGGATCCGGGCAGTAAAAGCGTTCCGACACGCCGGTTCTCTCCATTCTTTCAAAGCCCGGACGTCATCCTAACCGATCCTGCATGGGGAAAGTGACCCGAATCGGGAGGGCGGTCGTGGTGTGGCTTCGCTACTGGGGCCTGAGTCGGGATCCGTTCGCCGATGGCACGTCGTGCTTCGTCTCGATGCCCTCGCACGACGAGGCCTTTGCCCGGCTGGTCTTCGCGATCGAACGGGGTCATCGGCTCGTCGACCTCGAAGCGGGCGCGGGGATGGGCAAGTCCACCGTGATCCGTCAAGCCCTTCACGCCACTCGGGATCCCCGCCGTCGAGCCATCCTGATTCCGGTGGCAACGCCCGCGCTCGGTCTTTTCGACCGGATCGCCGGGGCGATCCGGCGGGGATGCGAGCGCCCCTCGGATCGAGGGAGTCCCTCCGGGCCAATCCTCCGGGAATTCCGATCGGCCTCAATCGAGGGGACGCAGGTGGTCCTGGTGCTCGACCAGTGGGATACCGATCCGGGCCCTGGGGTCGTGCAGGACCTGCTGGCGCTCGTCGGGTCGTCGGACCCAGGCGGCCCCTCGCCGACGATCATCCGGTCTGGCCGGGCCCTCGCCGATGATGATGGTTCGCGGGCACTCTCCATTGGCCTGGAGCGACTGACCCGAACCGAGGCGGAAACCTACGTCGCGGGCCGACTGGCCAGTGCTGGGTGCCACGACCGGATCTTCACGCCCAGGGCCGTCGGGCGGCTACATTCCTGGTCCGAGGGCGTGCCCGGAACGATCAGCGAACTGGCCTCGCTCGCGATGCTCACCGCTGCCTCCCATCGTGCGGAGGTCATCACGCCCGACCTCATTGATGGCATCGCGTTACGGGGCCTTGTCGGGATCGATCCCTCGCTGACCCCAGGTTGAAGCCAGTTCATCGCGATCCGACCCTCGGTCCGTCATGCCTTCCTTCTCCGCCTGCTCGCGCAACGCCTCAGCCACCGGGCTCGGGTCGATCTCGGAGCGCATCCCACTCGTCGAGACGATCGAAGGCTGTTCAGAGCGGTCCCCCTGGATTAGAATCACTGTTCTGTAGGTGCGCGCCCGGATCCGGCCCGCCCCGAATGGGGAGCGAGCGGTCGGCCGCGCCGGGGCCTATTCGTATCCGACTCGTGCGTGAAGGACGGTTCCATGGCTGGGAAACCGCTGAATCGGCTCGAACTCCGACGGCAGAGGGAAGCCGCCGAGCCTCTTGACCCGATGGAAGACGAGACCGAGGAGGTCGTTGAGGAAGTCGAGGAGGAAGAAGTCGCCGAACGTCGGCCCAAAAAGAAGGCCAAGGCACCGGCCAAGCCCAAAACCAAGGCGGCAAAGCCAGCGGCCCGGATGCGGATCGTCTGGGTCGTTCTCAACGATGCCTTCAAGCCCGTTGCTACCTTCGAATACAACCAGAAGGAAGCAGCCGAGGCCCGCGCCGCAGAATTGACAGCCCGAGGGAAGGGCACCCACTTCGTCTCCCGGACCAAGGAACCGATGCCCGAGGACGCCCCCGGCATTGGTGCGGCCATCCCGAGGACGGCCCCCGCCGCCGCCAAGGCCGAGCGCAAGGCCGCCGCCGAACCCGTTGTCGAGGACGACGAGGAAATCGACGAGGAAGACCACGACATGGAAATCGAGGACGAGGCGGACGACGACGACGAATGAGCCGTCCCTCGATCCGCCCCCGAGGCGATCGGATCGCTCGTCCCCTGGGGGACCGAACGATCCGATCGCAAGACCCGCGGCAAGTCTCTTCACTTCCCGCTCAGCTCGGCATCCCGCTGGATGCTCCCATCCCCAAGCTCTTCCCGGCCCCGACGATCTCCTGTCGTGGCACGACCCGGGGCATCCCCTCCGTTCCGCATCGGCAACGAGGATGCTGAACGGGATGCGATACCATCCGGCGGACCACGCGCCGGAACGCGGTTCCTGGTGATTGCGTCCGTCTTGAACCTCCGTGCGTCGCACGACCCGTTCGAGGAGTTTGCTCCACGAGAGGGGCCTGGCCAGAACTTCAGCCAGGAGGTCGAGTCGGAACTCGCCGCAACCTCTGGAGAACGGGTTGCAAGCGAAGAAAATGGAGGGAGGGAAATGGGCGCACGAGGATTCGAACCTCGGACCTCACCCTTATCAGGGGTGCGCTCTAGCCGTCTGAGCTATGCGCCCGAATCGTCTCGGGCTTTCCATTCTAGGATCTCCTGGCGTCGAGTCAACGGGATGCCGGTCCAAAGCGGTCGTTTCTTCGGAGGACGGCTCTCCTGAGCGGGGAATCAGGGAACGGTGGGCCGGGGACGAGTCCGGAGATCGAGGCGGCGGCGGAGCCACGTCTCGAAGGTTCGACGATGCAGCGGTGCGTCGGCCTCAGAAGATGTTGGGACGAACCGTCTCCGTCCCCATCGCGAGGCGTGGGAGGGGAGCAGGCGGATCAGGTCCGGGAGGATTGGCCGGGCGATCAGACCCATCCCCAGGGCGACAAAGCAGGCGGAGGTCAGGTAATCGGGCGTCGGCCGCCGGTCGGCAGCGGAGGACTCGGGAGAGGCGAACTGAACGAGGACCGGTACCTCCTCGGTCGAATCCCCGTTCATCACCGACCGGATGGTCCCGGTCGACCCGGCTGGTCCCATCGCGGCGTAGAGGGCGTCGAGCGAGCCCTGGCGGTCGATCCTGCGCGTCCGCGAGGCCATCAACCGAAGCGGGCCGAGGCCGACGACCGAATCCGGTTCCTGGCCGGTCCGATCCGGGCCATCGCGATCGATCGCATCGCCGCCTTCTCCGTTGGAAGCGAGAGCGGAAGCCGATCGATCAGAGGAACGCGTATCCAGGCCGTTCGTGGCGATCGCGTCGGCGAGGGCCCGCTCGTGGCGGTCGATCGCCGGTGCAGGGTCGACCTCCACGCTGGAGAAGCTCGGTCCGATCGGCGCAGCGGCCCGAGAGGCGAGCGGTCCCACCGCGATCCGAGCCGGAGGCTCGTCGGATGAACCCTCCAGGGCCATCGTCTCCACGGCCTGAGCGACCGATCCCGCGTCGAGGACGAAGGGGGCTTCGAACGCAGTTGGATCAGTGGAGAACGATCCCGAGGAGGACCAGGCTGAAGTGGCCGGTACCGTGCCACTCACAAGAGTCCCGATCAGCGATCTCACACCGGAGGTGCTCGACTCGGTGACGACATCGTTCCCGGCCGCCGAGTTCGAAACGGCCGATTCGATGCGCTGCACGTCCACGACAAATGAGCCCGATGACGTGGCCAGGACCGGTCCACCCGCCGCGGGGATCGACGAACCCGCCGCCGATCCGGTCGGCGAGGAGATCTGCACGATCAATTCGCTGCCCGCCGGCATGTCCTGGAACGAGAGCGTCACGGCATCGTTCGGCCCACTCGGGGGACCGTTCGCAAACGGGTCGAGCTGGGCGAGAACGTCGCCCGAATGATCCAGCAGGTCCATCTGCCCGATGATCGGCAGGTGAGAGAGGCCCGGATCGGGAGAGCGCAGGGTCAGGCCCAGCTCATGCGTCATCGAGTCGATGGGGATTTGCACGGTCCAGTGATTCTGTCCCGAGGCCATCGACGCCTCGAAGACCACGTGCGGCATGTCGGGCAGCCCGGTCGAGGTCGATCCCATCGGTCCGGAAGGCGGGCTCCCCACGGATCCCACCGGTTCCATCGGCGGGGACACGCTCGAACCACTCGCGCTCGATCCCGACGGACCATTCCACCCGCCCCCGGCTGGCGCGGTTCCCCAGACTCCGCCGCCGTCGGTGAGACCTGGAGATGTCGAGGTACTCCCCGTAACAGTCGCCGAGGAGCCCGGGACCGATCCTTCCGACGGCGACGTCCCGATCGGCCACAGGCTCTTCGAAACCAGGACCACGGGCGAAACGCTGTCCTCGCCCAGACTCCCCGTCTGCGTGCTGACCACCGTCATCAAATTCGGGCCGGTCGCCGAACCCGCCTCCGACGACGTGATCAGTGCCGCGATCGCACCACCAAATCTCCCAGACTCGGAGCCAGGACCACCCGTCCACGGCAGCATCGGAAACGTCGAGTGGGAATTTTCCGGCGGCGAGGAACCCTGGGGGTTCCAGTCGGACGCGGGCATCGAGAAGGCCGGTAGGGGAATCACGACCGCCGTTGCGCCGGGATTCAGGCCCGTCGAGAGCAGAAGGCGCGACTCCATCACCTCCAGAGGACCCCGCGCGCACCGATTGCGACGGGCCGTCGCAGACCCACCACGCCTCATGCCGCCCTCAGAGACGACACGATCTCGGTGCTCGACTTCCCGACGCCTCCATCGCACGCCTGGCACACCTTTTCCGTCTGAATTTGGTTCCTGACGCCCTCGACACTGGCCCATGCTTGGGTGTTCGATGATGTCCGCACCGGCCCCGTTCTTCCGAGATGGACCTATCTCTCTTTACGAGAACCGGCGACCGGCGGCGACACCATCACCAGAAAAAAATCGCCGAGGGACTCCTTCCGCGCGCCTGAATTCCTCCACGGCTCCGACTAACGCTCTCCCCTACCATACAAGCGGACCTCATGAGAAGAGACTTCCCGGGAAAGAAATCGAAGATTCCTCCGCGATTTCGCCCGACCAAGCATGCATCCCAGCGGCTGGCTGGCAATTCTGACGGATTGATGCGACAATCCCCACCGGTGCGGGAAATGATGTCTTTAAGAGCAGAAGTGGGAACAGTGGCCAACGCGCCGCCGTCCAAATTCCAGGGAAATCCGGGACCGCTTCTCGGGGATCACACGTCTCGAGCCCGAGAGGACCGGCCGGCGATCGCCGCGTCTCATCAGGGAGCGACCCATCATGAACCGAGCGGATGCGAGCCAGGTCGGGGTCTGGGTCATGGGATTCCTTTGCGTGGTCGGAACCGCCTCACGATCGAGCGGCGGGGAAGATCGTCCGGATCCCGTCCCAGGCGCCTCGACGCTGCCGGCGGCCCGAGAGGCGATCCGCCCGGCCGCGCCCGAGATTCCCCCGGCGATCGTCGGGGCGATGCAGGAGGGGCGTTACGACGAGGCTCGTCAGGCACTCACCGAACGGGCGAGGCAGGCGAAGGACGCCGACGATCGAGCCTACCTGACCTACCTGCGCGCGGTCGTCGAGCGTCTGGCGGGCGACGGAGCCGCCGCTCGCGCGGCCCTGGACGAGGCCCGGAAGGCCAGTCCGGGCGGCCGATGGGCGGCAAGGATCGAGTACGAGCAGGCCGCCCTCGATCTGGCCGCCGGACGGCTCGACGCGGCCGAGGAGCAGACGCGCAAGGTCGCCGGGCGGCTGCTCGCTCCCGATCGGAAAGACCGGCTGGCCGAGGTTTACCGAGGC
>DAHZZC010000325.1 GCA_027435495.1 Planctomycetales bacterium | reverse complement strand
CCCCTGATGTACCAGTATGGCGAGACGTGATCCCTGATGAGACAGAGGTGGCTCCTGGTCGGAATTGGCCATCGAACGACATCTGTAAAACCCGCCGGCTCGACGGGCATAGGGAACGTCCGCACATTGGTCTCATCCCGTGTTCTGCCAACTCCCCACATGGCTGTCTTTTTCGGGTGATTCCGCGTGAGCGCTTCCCGTCCCCCCACGGTCCGTCGCCGGGCTCGCCACCGCCGGCCAAACCGATTCCTCGCCCCCGCGATCGTCGGACTGGCCTGGGTCGCCATTGTCGGGGTCACGGCAGCCCGGTCGAGGCCAGGCGACCTCGTCCCAACAGCGCTCGCCGCAATCGCAGCCCTCGCTCTCACCTTCTACACCTGGATTCGGGCCGAGCGTGCCCGATGGGTCGACCCGCTCCGCGAGCTGACCCTCTACCTGCGCAACGTCCGCAAGTCGGGCGTCTCACGATCCTCGGCCGAGTTTCCCCGAAACCTCGGAGCACTCGCGGGCGAGGTCGGCGCGCTTCTGAAGGCGGCCCGCCGCGCCGCCGAGGCGAAGACCGCCGCCACCGAGCTTGCCGACGCCGATCCCCAGCCCATCACCCCCGGAGCCTTCCTCACGCGCAGCGGTCTCTTCGATGCCCCGCCGAACGCGACCGGCACGCAACTCTCCGGCGACTACTCCACGACCGACATGGTCAACCGCCTCGAGCCGACCTCCTGGCACTGGATCGAGTCGAGCCCCGCCGAGCAGGAGTTCCTCGGCTGGAACCTCAACGAGCTCCGGGCCAAGTCGTTCCTCGCCATCGTCGCCCCCGACGATCGCGAGCTCGCCCGCGAAACCTTCCTCCAGGCCATCGAACGTGGCGAGGCCCTCGGCCTGGTCCTCCGCATCCAGACCGCGCTCGGCGAACCGCGATCGATCGAGATCAACGCCAGCGCTCGATACGGGACCAACCACCGGGCCATGCACCTCCGCTGCCACGTCAGCGACATCACCGAGAAGGTCCGCGCCGAGCGGGCCCTCCGAATCCGAACCCACGAACTGACCCGCGCCAACCAGGAACTCCGCCGGATCAACGACGAGCTCGAGCGTTTGCAATCCGAGCTGCGCGAGAAGAACCGCACCCTCGCCGGGGCCATCGAGGAGCTTTCGCGCAAGAATCAGCAGCTTGACGAGTTCGCGCACGTCGTCTCCCACGACTTGCAGGAACCTCTGCGCACACTCGTGGCGTTCTCCGACTTCCTCCTGAAAGACTACGGCGACCGGCTCGAGGGAGAGGGTCAGGAGTTCGTCCGACACCTGGTCGACGCCTCTCGGCGGATGCGGGCGATGATCCTGGGAATGCTGAACCTCTCTCGGGCCGGTCAGGTCCTCGGCGAGTTCCAGCCGGTGGACCTCAGCGAACTGGCCGCGGTCATTCGGACTGACCTCGGCGAGCTCATCCGAAGCCGGGGCGCCGAGGTCGAGGTGGTCGAGCCCCTGCCAACCGTCTGGGGCGACCGGGTCCGTCTCGGGCAACTGCTGGCGAACCTCATCACGAACGGACTAAAATATAATCGGAGCGACCAGCCTCGCGTCACGATCTCGGCCGCCCCGTCGGCGGACGGAGATCCGGACGAGACGACGACCATCGCGGTCGCGGACAACGGAATCGGAATCGATCCCCAGTTCCACGCGGCGATTTTCCAGCTCTTCCGCAGGCTCCATACACGTGAGGAGTACGAGGGCACCGGCGCAGGGCTCGCGATCTGTAACAAGATCGTTCAGGCCCACGGCGGGCGGATCCGGGTCGCGAGCGAGCCGGGGCGCGGCTCGACCTTCTACATCCAGTTCCGCCGACCGACAAACCGCGACCGGGCTCCCGATCCGCCCGACAACCCACGCACCCGAGAGCCTCAGATCCCGGAGACGGCCCCGGATGAGCGCGAACCCGTCCCTGCTTCACATCCTCCTGATCGAGGATAGCCGCGCCGATGCCAAGATCATCGAGCGAGCTCTCCGCGAGGCGAACGTTCCTCATCGCCTCACCGTCCTTCCCGACGGCCAGCAGGCGCTCGACTTCCTCGCCGGT